>JBGSRO010000205.1:0-13645 GCA_041737535.1 Pirellulales bacterium
GGCGTTAGCCGACGAGCTACGTCTCGTCGGAGTCGCAACTCAGTTGGTTGACCACTGTGCAAACTTTCGATGACGCCACTAGAAATCGAGTGCTGCGTTGAGCGTGTTGAGATAAAAAAAGAAGAGCCGAAAGATCATGAACACAATGATTGCCGTTACGCATGCCCAGACGGCGAAGCTGGCGATGTGGGCGATGGTCTGCATCCCCGAGCGGGCCTCTTGTTCATAAGCCGAAGTGAGGCGGGCCATCGATTCGCTGATCTGGCCGCTCTCTTCGGCAACTTGCAGCGCGTCGAGGAATGTCGGCGGGAACGCATGAGTGCGGAGAAACGTTTCGTAGAGCGAGCGTCCGACTGTGATGTCGGCGACCATTTGGTCGGTGTGCTGTGTGTAATAAGCGTTGCCGCTGGCTCTGAGTACGAGCGGCACGAGTTGACGCAGATCCATCTCGACGTTGAGCGTAAGGTGGAGCGCCCAGGCGATTTTGGCCAAGCAGACGTTTTGTATTGCCGTGCCGAGCCACTTGGTTGAGGTCACCAGCTTTTGGATTGGCTCGATCCAAATCGCGCCACGCCGAATCGCCAAGACGATTGCCAAGAGAGCCGCACCAATGACACCGACAATGCTGAAATAGATGGCGGCCCCTTGGAAACCGATCAATCCCCAACCAAGCGGATCGACTTTGCCGCCGATCAGACCCAGGATCACAATCAAAAGTCCAACGATGAGTATCGCCAGCCCGAGTTGAATCACGGGCCACGCAATCAGACCCAAGAACGTGCGGCCCAGCTCATATTGAAACTGGTAGTGGCCGCTCAGTCGATGGAGCACTTCGGGAAGCTGGCCCGTTTTCTCGCCGATGCCGAGCATGTCGCGCCAGAGCGACGGGAACGTATCGCCCGTTGCTTCAGCAGCGTCGGAGAGTGAACCGCCCGACTTGACTGCGTTGGAGATTGCTTGCAAGTCGTCGTGGATCTTACCACGCGAGTTGTCGGCTTCGCGTTGCCAGGTACGCCGAACGTCGACGCCCGCTTCGCCGGCGACGGCCAAGCGATGAGAGAAGTCCGCGAGACGTTTGCCCGATAGTCGAGCCACAGGCGAACCTAGTTCTTGCTAAAGTCGAGTGCCGCCACCGTCGAGCGACCAAGCGGATTGCGGAGAAATTTATTGCGACAATCGCCGCACAGGTCGTAGCGGACTTGTTTGTACATATCGCTGGCGTCTTCGATATCGTCGGTTTCGTCGATGCGTTCGAGCACCGCTTCGATTTCGTCGAGGTAGTCGCGTTCTTCGTCGACAGATCCATCGCTTGCCTCGATTGCTGCGTAAATCTCCATGCGAACGATATAGCGAACTTCGCAGTCGAGGTCGATCGATCGTTTACAGCAATCGCAGGTGAAGTGAATCATCGCAGTAGTTCCTGGGGTCATTCGAATGCGTGACGAGAGTGGCCTCAACTCGGTTGCGGGCTCGTCGCTATCGTTCCGTCGATTTGCATTTTAGTGACAACCGCGCGCCGGTCGCAAGCGATTGGCGAAATGCCAATCATCGAAAATTAGTTAGCGTGCGAATCGCTAGTTGCAATCGCGGTGGCGATGGTGTAGGAGTCGCGACGGAAGAATTGTTCGCTAGCAACAGCTCACGATTTCGACTCGGCGATGCGCGAAGGCATAACGCCAGACGAAGAACATGCGGCCTTACCCCAAATGCAAAGATTCCATGAAGACCCCATTTTGAGGGTCGACTTCTCTGGTTTACTGGTTGCCAGGCAAGTAGAATAGCAGGATAGGCATCCGGGGGTCGCGAACCCGCGAACTCTCGACTGCGTCTGGTTCACTAGCCTGCTGTGATTTGCCACGCCGCGATGACTGTAACTGCTGAGACCAATGCCGATCACCACCCTTGCGGCCTCCGAGCCGCTGTGATCGATGCACGTTTTCGCCTCAATCTTCGGCAGCAGGTTGTCATTCGTTCCCATCCCTCGCTCTATCTTCACGGAAACAACTCCCCATGTCGACTGCTTCGGCTAGTGCGTTGAATTCGAGCGTCTTGGTATTGAACCGCCAGTACATGGCCGTTCATGTTGTCGATGTCCGCCGCGCGTTTGTGCTGTTGCTTCGCCAGTTGGCCGAAGTGATTCACATCGAAGACGGACAGTTCAGCAACTACGACTTCGACTCGTGGCGGGAAATCAGCGAACTGAAATCGGATTTCAAGGAACCCCACGAAGACTGGATTCGCAGCGTCAGCTTCGAGATTCAGGTGCCGCGCGTGCTGCGTTTGCTCAACTACGACTCGGTGCCAAAGCAACGGGTGCGGCTCAATCGGCGCAACTTGTTCGCCCGCGACGGTAATCGTTGCCAGTATTGCGGCAAACGATTTGCCAGCAGCGAACTTAGCATTGACCACGTCAATCCCACCTGCCTCGGTGGTGGGACGACTTGGGACAACGTCGTTTGCGCTTGTGTCCGGTGCAACGTACGGAAGGGAGGTCGTACTCCCCAGCAAGCAGGCATGAAACTTTGCCGTAAGCCGGTCAGGCCGCGCCGCAGTCCGCTGCTGGCGATCAAACTTGGCAACCCCAAGTATGCGAGCTGGAAGACGTTTCTCGACGCGGCCTACTGGTCGGTCGATTTGCGCTGATACTTCAATCTGCGTCAACGTTCGGGTTTGCCGTTTCGCATTGACCCGTTTCGCATTGACGCTGTTTAGTCGTTCTCGGCGTTGAGTCGAAAACAGCCCCAGCCGACTTAGCGGGGGCTGTTTCTATGACTTCGAAAACACGGCGACGCAGCAACACGGTGAGTTTGTCGAGGGTTCACTCTTTGGCTTGTCGAGTTCGCTTGTCGATAGACGGCTCTAGCTACTTGGTCGCCGTGTCGTTGCGTCGCCGTGGTTTTTCACTTTTTTGTTTCTCGACAATCGTCACTGCGCTGCGCCGGTGGGCGATTGCCGATCAGTTAGATCGCGCCGTCGCGACGATCATTCGTTGGCGAGCGGCTCTTTTTTCTCGGTAATCACTTCGCACTGCGGAGCCATCTCGGCGTTGAGTGCGATGTATTCCTTCCATTCGTCGGGGACGTTGTCTTCGTGAAAGATCGCCTCGACGGGGCACTCGGGGACGCACGCTTCGCAGTCGATGCACTCATCGGGGTGGATGTAAAGGATTTTCTCTGCCTCGTAGAAACACTCCACTGGGCAAACGACCACGCAGTCGGTGTATTTACAGCCAAAGCAGGGTTCGCAAACGACGTGCGTCATGGCTCAAAGTTCTCCTCGAATGACAATCTGCGAAAGTGACAATCTGCGAAAATATGGGGGCGGGCGGGACAACTCTCTTGCAACCCATGCTCCACGGCATAACTAGCTTCTGTTGGCAGCTAACTTGTTGGGCTAACTTGTTATCAGCGGGCGACTTGCGCCCGCCGACCCGAGCACCAAAGCATCGTAGGAATCTAGCCCCCCGGGTGTCAAGCTGTCACGGGCGAGTCGCGCTGTTTTCGACATTGTATTGCCCCGCGTCGTTCGGCTATCTACACTTAGAGTAAGCAGGCGTCGGCGGAGCACCGCCGAACGTGCCTTGCCGACAACTCGATTGAGCCACGTATCGGGAGCAGTATACGGGGCGTCGATCTTAACGCGCTTCTCTAACGAGGCGTGAGACCAGTCGCAGTTTCACATTAAGCCATAAGGTTACTCGTGGCACTCTCCGAAATAGATCGCAACTTGCTCACTCGCTGCTTGGCGAATAAAGAGGGTGCATGGCGAGACTTCGTCGATCGTTACATGGGCCTCGTTGTGCATGTCGTCAATAACTCAGCGAGCACGCGGAGCATGCGCCTGAGCGCCACTGACCGCGAAGACCTCGTCGCCGAAGTCTTCTTTGCCATTATCGACAACGACTATGCCGTTCTTCGACATTTTCGCGGACAAAGCTCGCTGGCGACTTACCTAACTGTGGTGGCCCGCCGCGTTGTCGTGCGGGCCTTGCTCGCCGCAAGCAGAGCCCCGACGCCCAGCAACCCAACGCTTAGCGAAATTGCCCAAGCGTCACGCGGGCTGGTGGCCGAACAACGCATCGCCGATCGCGACGAAGTCGCGCGACTGCTCACCAGCCTCGACGCAGCCGAAGCCAAAGTTGTCAGGATGTATCATCTCGAAGGGATGTCTTACGACGAGATCAGCCGACAGACGGGAATGGCGGCCGGTTCGGTTGGACCGCTTCTCAGCCGCGCTCGCAGCAAGATGCGACTCAAAGCCGACCCAACCGTTGGCTAAGCTCCGCACCCGAAAAGCTCCTCACCCGAAAAAAAACGGGGGCTGGCAAATCACTTCCCGACCTTTGCCGCGTCAACGTGGCGGTAATGCGACGCCGGTCGATGGAATGCGTGACACGGTTGGTGCTAGCACATCGGCCGGAGTGTCTAGTTCGTCGCTGTCGTTTTGCAGTGCGATGGCAGGGATCGATTCCTGACTAGTTGGGAGCGCCAGCGCGACAAATGGCAGTTCGCGTGCCGGTTCGCTTGACGAAGCCTGACCGAACGCCGGCCTTGTCGGCGCGCCCAAATCGAAGGCCGGTGTCCCGGCGAATTGTGGTCGTGTCCAAAGCTGAGCCGGATCGCCGGGCGGGACGTTGATCGCTGGGTGACCCATGTCGATCGCGAAGGCGAGACTTTGTGAGGGAACGCTCACCGAAACTTTTCGCGGTAGCGAAACCTGGGCCACCGGATCGTAAACAAACTCGCTCGCTCCGCTACTCGCCAGCAGCCCGCCGGCCGAGTCGTACAAGTGTTGTTCGAGCACCCAAGCCCGCTCGGCATCGACGACCGTCACGCGGCTTCTCATGCCGGTGGGATGATAGACGCTGCTGCGGAGCTCGAGCCGACCATTGCCGCGCGGCGTTGGTCCTTCCCAAGGAAGACTTGCGTCGAGCGTGACCAGTCCGACGGCATCGGCAACCCAGCCAGGTTCGATGGGCAACATGTCGCGGGCCGGCGAATTGGCGAATTGATCGTGGCGACAATGATAAATGGCGGGCGGTTCGTTGCGACGGATCCAAAACCAAAACTCTTCGTGGTTGCTGCCGAGGTCGATTTCAGGACCGCTGATCGCGGTACTCGCCCGCATCCGAAAACGGCCCGGCTGCTCGGCGGCAATCGATGCCGTGAGCAACGGTAACCCCAACATTCCCGGCGCGGTAATTTTGGCGTCGTAAGTGACGTAGCTCCGTACGCGAGCCGTGTTCGCGTTCACCGCCGCAATCACATCGCCCAGAGCGGGGTTTGGTTGTAACACGGCCGGCGCAACCGGCCCTTGGGTCGCAAACGGATTCATCGGTCGACGAAACCCCGCGCATCCGCTCGTGGCGAGCATCATTGATGCCGCGAGCAGATGGGCGATTCTTAGTTTCGTCAGTCGTGTCATTCGCTTCTCTGAACGTCATACTCGCGCTGCCGGGAAGGACGGGTTGTTTTACTAAGCCGCGTTCCCGTAGAGCAGTTCTGTGAGTTCCGTCTGTAGCTGCTCTTGTCGTTCAGCCGATGGCTTGGCGACGGCTATGTCGTAGCTTGCGCCGGTGCTCGGGCAGTATAAGCGCAGTGGCCCGCTACCGGTCGATTCCACATCACCCGCCGTATCATCAAACCGCAACACCTTTCGGCGTACGAGCCACAGGGCCAGCACGTAGGTGCGATCGCGCTCGGCTCGGTCGTGTTGCCAACGATTGAGCAGGCCGAGCATCACCTCACGGGGAGTCTCGGCCGGTTTTTCTTTGCCGGTGGGGACGTGACTTCGCCACCAGCCGACACAGCCTTCGATCGATTCTTTCCACGCACCGCGGGCGTAGTCTCGCCGCTGTAGGCGGTCGCCCACTTCGACCAGCGCCGAGACAAACACATCGCCCGGTTGGAGTTCGCGACCGGTTGCCGCGCAAACGCGACTTGGTGTGGTGATTGAAAAATCCTGCATTGCGTCCATCCAAGAAATACGAGCGGCAGGAGGCTAGCCGAATGACCCCGGCGACTCAAGATCAACGGATTGCTAGCTAGCGCGGAAGATGCGTGCAGAGGTGCCGCCTGGCCCGACCGCTAGCCGCACTTTTGCCAAACATCGGGGGCAACGCCCTTCGTAGGCGGTGCCAGCCGCGTTCAGGTAAATCCGCTGGTAGAAGCCACAGCACTCGAAATTGACGCCGACGAATGGCCGCGACTGCCGGGCCGTTTCAGGTCGGTCGTTGCCACCGTCGTCGGGGCTGCTCGAGAGGTCGAGTTGATGGTCGCTCATAATCGAAAATTTAGCTTGGGGAGTGATTTGTGCAAATCTCGCTTTTTGGCCGTTCTGCGACTGCCAGACGCCAAAGTCTCAATGGGGCTGGCATCCAAGGTAGCGAACCTTGACCCCCCTGCCCCGCTCACTTATCGTGACTCTCATGAACACAGCGCTCACCAGCCTAGGTCTTCTTTCGCTGCCTCTTGGCAGCCAGCCCTAGGGATTCGCACGCACAATTCGAGCAAACGAATACCCTGGGGTCGATAAGACTCTGGGGTTTTTTTGTTGCAGCGATGACCGATGAATCGACGCAGAAACCTTTCCCCTAACGACAGGCACGAGCGATGAGTAACCAGGCCGAAGCACGGCGAATTGTGATTTTCGATACCACGCTCCGCGATGGCGAACAGTCGCCTGGGGCAAGCATGAATCTTGGCGAAAAACTCGAAATCGCCCATCGGCTTGTTGAACTGAAGGTCGATGTCATTGAGGCGGGGTTTCCGATTGCCTCGCCCGGTGACTTCGCGGCGGTCCGCGCGATTGCTCAGCAGGTGAGGGGGGCCTGCATCTGTGGCCTCGCCCGGAGCAACGAAAAAGACATCGATCGCGCGTGGGAAGCTCTGCAAGACGCAGCCGACCCACGGATTCACGTGTTCCTCGCCACCAGCGCGATCCATCGTGAGTTCAAACTCAAAATGGACAAGAGCGAAATCGTCGAACGGGCAATAGCTGGTGTCAAACGGGCGGCCGCCTACACCAAAAACGTCGAGTTCTCGCCCGAGGATGCCGCGCGAACCGAGCCCGACTTTCTTTGCGAAGTCGTCGAGGCAGCGATCGCGGCAGGAGCGACGACCGTCAACATTCCCGACACGGTTGGCTACGCCACGCCGACGCACATGGGGCGGGTCATCAAGACGCTCGTCGACCGGGTGCCGAACATTCGCGAGGCGGTTATCAGCGTTCATTGCCACAACGATTTGGGGCTTGCCGTCGCCAACAGTCTGGCGGCCGTCGAGAACGGGGCCGGGCAAATCGAGTGCACGATCAATGGCATCGGTGAACGGGCCGGCAACTGCTCGCTCGAAGAAGTCGTGATGGCGCTGCGCACCCGGGAAGACTACTACCATGCAACGACTCGCATCAACACGCCTAAGCTGGTTCCGCTCAGTCGACTGGTGTCGAGCATCACGGGCCTCGACGTACAGCGGAACAAAGCGATTGTTGGTCGCAATGCGTTTGCCCACGAAGCGGGCATTCATCAAGACGGTATGCTCAAAGAACGATCGACCTACGAGATCATGCGCCCCGAAGATGTTGGCTTTGCCAAGACCGATTTGGTGCTCGGCAAACACAGCGGCCGAGCGGCACTCGCCGACCGGGCGCTGGCGCTGGGGTTTCCGCTCGAAGGCGATCAGTTGCAACAGGTGTTCGATGAATTTAAGAAACTGGCCGACAAAAAGAAGGAAGTCTACGACGCCGACATTGTCGCGCTGATCGAACGCCGGGGGCGGATTGCCGATAGCCAATGGACGCTGGTCGACTACCACGTCGTGGCGGGGAGCAACGCGGTGCCGAAGGCGACCGTCAAGTTGTCACGCGATGGCGAAACGATCACCGCCACTGCCGAGACGGGAGACGGCCCACTCGATGCCCTATTTCTCGCACTGGAGCAAGCGACCGGCATCACGACGTCGGTCCAAGATTTTCAGGTTCACAGCGTGACGATGGGCAAAGATGCACAAGGCGAGTCGACGATTGAGGCTGAACACGGGGGGCGACTCTACCGGGGCCGAGGCGTCTCGACCGACACGGTCGAAGCGAGCGTGCTGGCGTTCGTGAACGTGCTCAACCGCGTAGCGGCCGGAGCAGGCAACCAAGTCGATGTCGATCGCGGGGAGACTATTTAGGCGAGCCGGTGACGTCAGTCACCGGAGTCGGTCGCGCTTTCTACGACAAGCCAAGCGAAACCTTGATTGCGACATCAAGTTATTCTTGATTCATCCTTAAGTGCATGCTGTACAACCGCAAGCAACTCGGTCGCTTCTCACTCAGTTGAGTCATCGTTGGACTGGGATAACTTGTCGCGTGCAGCGGCGGTCATGAGCACAAGAATGGAACCGTGTGGACCCATCACCCGCACTTCGCCAAGCGCTTGGAGGTTGGCGAACGCTCGATCGGAGATTTGTAGGCCGGTTGCCATGTTCCTCACGGTATCACACGAGCGGTTGGCTCAAACAGCGAATTACTTCGAACTAAAGCGGCACTGCTTACGCTGCGCTCCGCGGCAGATCAATCGCCGCCTGCGCCAACAGCTCAAGCGTTCGGTCGATCTGTTCGCTCGTGTGCAGACTCGTGATAAAGAATCGCAACCGCGCCGCGCGTTCTTCGACGGCTGGCGCGAGAATCGGCTGGACGTTGACACCCCCCCGAAACAGCCGGTCCGACAAGTGGAGCGCGGCGACCGAATCGCCCGTGATCACCGGGACGACGGGCGTGCCGTCGCTCATACCCGTGTTGAGGCCAATTCGCTTTACGCCGTCGAGAAACCGCTTTGAGTTGGCTTGCAATAGCATCACACTGCCGCGCGACTTGCCGACTTGGCTAAGTGCCGCCAGCGCGGCAGCCGCGTTCGGGGGCGAGAGCCCCACGCTATAAACGAAGCCGGGGGCTGTGTATTTGAGGTACTGCACGATCGCGGCCGAAGCGGCGATGTAACCGCCACAACTGGCGAGCGATTTGCTGAGCGTTCCCATCCAGAGATCGACATCGCGCGGATCGACGGCAAAGTGTTCGCCGATGCCGCGACCGGTGCGGCCGAGCGTACCGAGCGAGTGGGCCTCGTCGACCATTAAGTAGGCGCGATGCTCTTTCTTGATGGCAATGAATTCGGGGAGCGGAGCGATGTCGCCATCCATGCTATAGACCCCTTCAATGGCCACGAGCACACGGCGATATTGATGGCGAACGCTGGCGAGAATCTTGCTACACGCCGAGGGGTCGTTGTGGGGAAACGCGCGGCGGTGGGCACCGCTCAGTCGGCAGCCTTGGACGATGCTGTTGTGGGCGAGCGCGTCGTGCAGCACCAAATCGCCCGGTCCGAACATGTGGCCGATGACCGTTTCATTGGTACTGTGGCCGCCAACGAAGGTGATGGCGTCTTCCGCGCCGACGGTATCAGCCAGCGCCCTTTCGAGCTGGCGATGGACGGGGCGTTCGCCCGCTACCAGTCGGCTCGCCGAGACGCTCGTGCCGTATTGCGCGATGGCGCTTTGCGCGGCCGCCGTGACGACAGGATGGCCATTGAGCCCGAGGTAATTGTAGCTGCAAAAGTTGATGAACTCGCGGCCGGCAATGCGCGTGCGATCGGCAGCAATGCCGTCGTGGGACATGAAGTAAGGATTGGCGATGCCGCTTTTCTCGGTGATCTGCAGCGACTTCTGGAGCTGCCGATACTCGGGCGATTTATCGAATTGCCAATCACCCGCGTTGATTTCGATAGCCGTGGCCGGCGATGGCTCGACACCGTCGATCTGAGCAATCAGGTCGGCAATCGTCTGGCACGTGGCCAGTGCCGTCTCGTCGATCTGCTTCTCAAAACGTGTTTCAATGGCGCTGGCAAGTTCCATCGCTTGCAGCGAGTCGAGACCAAGCGACGAAATCTGCGTATCGCGGTCGACGCACCCGGCGGCGAGCGGGATCGTGTCGCGAACAATGTCGATGAGCGCGCGGGCCGTGTCGCGATGATCGTGAGCCGGTGTTTGCCGTCCCGACGCATTACCGTCACGCCACTGGGCGATCGAATTAAGTCGACCCCCAGCATACGCATCGCGGCACGCGAAACGTTGAATCTTGCCACTGGTGGTTCGCGACAGTTCGCCGGGCTTCACCAACAGCACCGCCTTGGGCACGATGCCGTGGTGTTCGATGATCGCAAGCCGAATTGCAGCGATGATGTCGTCGCTGTTCTGCAAATAGCGTCGCGGTGATTCTTGCAACACGACCAAGCGCTCGGATGTTTGGTCGCCGCCATTGATGGCGGCGGCGGCCGCTTTTTCTAGCGCGGGGTGAGACGTTCGCGAGGTTTGCTCAATGTCGTGCGGGTGGTAGTTTACGCCCCGGATGATGAGCACTTCCTTTGCGCGGCCCGTAACGAACAATTCGCCGCGATGGAGCACACCAAGGTCGCCCGTCCTGAGATAGGTTTCCTGCTCACCGCGAATCTGCGCGGCGAAAGATTCGCTGTCGGCGCGGTTCCAGTAACCGGATGAGACGTTGTCGCCACTTACCCAGATTTCGCCGACCTGCCCTTCGGCCACTCGCCGTCTCGAAACGGGATCGACGATCGCCAGCGCATCGAGTCCTCGCGGGCGACCACAACTCACTAGCGGCGCGGGCGAGTTTTCGTGCCTCAGCTTTCGCGGCCGACAGTTCGAATCACCCCCCGACACCAGCAAAGTCGCCTCGGCAAGGCCGTAACAGGGATAGAATGATGTTGCGTTGAAACCGCTCGTGGCAAAGGCCGTGCTGAACGAATCGAGGGTCGCCGCCTTCACGGGTTCGGCCCCGTTGAAGGCGACCCGCCAACTGCTCAGGTCGAGAGCCGCACGCTCGGCAGACGTCGTTTTCGACACGCACAAGTCGTACGCGAAGTTCGGACCGCCGGCGATCTCGGCTTTAAGCTCGCTGATCAGCTTCAGCCACCGGAGTGGTTGTTGCAAAAAGTGATTGGGCGAGAGCAACGTGGTCGGTGAGCCGGCGACCAGCGGCACCACAACGCTGCCGACGAGCCCCATGTCGTGGTAGAGAGGAAGCCATGAGACGGCACGCGAATCGGGTGTCACCGGAAACGCATCCTTAATCGTGTGGGCGTTCGCAAGCAAGTTTGCGTGCGAGATGCACACTCCTTTCGGATCGCCCGTCGAACCCGAAGTGTATTGCAACAGCGCGAGCGGTTCGGTCGTTTCGTCGACTGTTTGTGCGACGGTATTTCCGACGAGTTGATCGGTCGCAATGACTTGCGATTTGGTTAATTTCGATTCGCACAATTGCTGGGCCGCGCTGGCGAGGTTCGCGGTCGTCAGCATCGCGGCCGGTGTCGCGTCGGCGATGATCGCGGCAATCCGCGCCGAGTGGCGATTGCGATGGGGCGGAAAAGCCGGCACCGCAACCACCCCCGCTCGCCAGCAGGCGAGCAGCGCGACGATGTAGTCAAGGCCCGCTGGGTAAAGCAGCAGTGCTCGCTCAGAAACCAAGTTGCGCGACTGAAGTTCACTCGCGAGCCGCGTCGCACGGGCATCTAATTCGGCAAACGTGAACGAAGCGCTCGGGTTTTCGCCATCGCCACAAAAGTCGAACGCGGTCTTGTGCGGCGTTTTCGTCGCGTGAAGGGCAACCTCGTCCGCGATCGTCCGGCGGGTGGCCGCGGACGCTTCGGCGATTGGTAGTGTCGGCAGACGGCCCAAATCGAGCGCTGCGATTGGACGAGCTTTGGCGGTGCGAACTTCGGAGAGGTGCATCAGGGGGCCGTCATTGGGGAGGGATACAGGCCACGATTGTTGCAAGTATCGGACCGGCGGACTGAGTCTCTTGTTGGCCATTCGCAAAACGGACGATGGTCGCGAGCCATTTGCTCGCGACCATCGCCATGATCCGATTATCGCGAACCTTCGGCATTATTGCGTGATCTCGACACCAAAAGCAAAGCCGTTCAAGAAGATTGAATCGGTGTCACCGTCGACGAATCCCATGTTCGGCAGTTCGTAGCGAACGCTGTCGGCGGCACGATTGATACCACCGACATAGGTTGCCGTATAAGTCGCCTTGAGCTGAACGTTACTCGTGATTGCGTAAGCGGTCTCGAATCGCAACTCGCCGACCGGTGCAAACTCGTTCTCCGACTTGCCGTAGTTGAACGAGTGGGGCACGGCATAGAGTGGGTGATTCAAAGCACCGGGCACCAAGTCTTCGCCGATGAAGCCATCTTGCGTCCAATTTTGGATATTGTAGCCGAACAGCGCCTTGCCGGTGCTGCTCAATGTCCAGCGACCCCGGTGATGGTCCCACTTGTAGCCGAGTTGCGGGCCAATAATGTTGTTGTGAATGCGAGTGTCCCATTGGCTGAGCCCCAGCACACCTCCGTCGGCGTTGACGATAAACTCGTCGCGGAACCGCAGATAGCGAGCCCCATAGAACATCTCGAACGAGTTGTTCTGTTTCTTCACCATGAAGTGGCTGTTCTTGAATCGGTAGCGACGCATCAACTCGACACCGTTAGTGAACGAGCGATTGACGGCCGTGAGCGTCGAGAACGACGTTGGCAGAATCACAAGATCGCCGTAGTCGGGAACGTTGCTCGTACCGGGACCGACACCCGGGTTGACCGCGTCGGGTTCGCCGTCGCCATCGGTATCGATGCCGTCGGGACCATAGATGCCGTTGCCGTTAAGGTCGTCGGCAAATCCATCGCCGTCAAGAATACCGTCGCCGTTCGCGTCGAAAGGCAGAACTCGTCCGCCGGGAACGGCGTTAAACAGTGTGTTGTCGAGCGTATCGACAAAGCCGGCCATGTAACCGACCGGGGTCACAAAATTCACCACCACATCGCCAAACGGGCTCGCGAGGTTGGGGTTTGCCGGGTGCGACTGCACACCACCGTTGAGTCCCACGGTCGTCGCGGTCGTGTGATTGCCCGCGTCGAGCACACCGATCAACCAGCCGCGATTGTCTTGGTTGTAGCCAAATTCGTAGCGATGGCCGAGGGCAAACTGCGCCCGGGGTGGCGAGCTATTGAGGCTGTTTACCAGCGTGACCGGCGTAATGGCCGACAGTGGCGGCGGAAGCGAAGCGTTCGTGAACGGAATGTTGACCCCGTTTCCTTGCAACCCGCCACCGACAGTTGGGTAAGGATTGTAGGTTTGTTCCGTGACACCCGGCGCCCCAATCAAGTTGCGGTGCCCGTTCAAGTTCCAGTAGGTACGCTCGTACCCGAAGAAGAACCCACACGGTTCTTCGAGCGAGCAGTCGAGTTCGAACTCGACCGGATCAAACCATTGCAAGTCGTTCTCGCACCCGTAAAAGGGGCTGCATTCGCAGTCTTGCTGTGCCTGGACGACAGCGGTGGCCGCTATAGATAGCAACAGCGATCCAACCACTCGGAGCATGGCAAATCGAAAAGCGGCGACGCGGATAAGTCGAAGAGCAGACATATTTGGCAACTACCCTTTTGCTGAGGCAGGGGGAGGTCGGGGTTTCGCCCCGGCGCGTGCCCCCAAGCGGAGCTTTTGTCTCTGTGTGGTTAGTATCGGGAACTCCGGTCGTGACAGTTGAGTAACTTTGGTAAGACGCAACGAAAATAACGGACATTCCGGTTGTGAGGGGC
>JBGSRO010000090.1:0-5623 GCA_041737535.1 Pirellulales bacterium
CCGTCACCGCCACAGGCGAACACCAGCCGCAGTTGTCGCGAGTCGCGCAGTTCGCCGACGACTGCGATGAGCTCGTCAGGCGACTGGGCGACGACGCAGTGGTAACCGGCCGCCTCGATGTGCGCGACGCACTCGGCAACAAGCGACTTGCGCCGCCCAGCACCAGCGGTACGGTTTGCGAGAAATACGACGACGCGGGCAGCGCTTGCGAGTGGTTCCGCCAAGCGCGAGTCGAAACCGTCGATTGCAGAAGTCATCGCTGAAATTTTTCGGGAGAGAGCGTCGTTTGTGGCTGTGTCAATGCGGCCGTGTGAAACGTCGCAACTATATGCGCAACTTGAGTTTAGAACTAGCCGACTCAAGGCCGCGTCTCATTTTGATCCGGTGTAGAGCCGAGCGGTCATCATCACCTGGTTTGCGTTTCAGAATCGTTCAAGGTGTTGCGAAACGGCTTGATGGACCGAACAAGTGCATGCCCTTACCACAACGGCCTGCGTGGCGTCTCAAAATGAGAATAGCTTCGTAACTTAATACTTCGCAAGAGTTTATGTCGATTGAACTCTCCATAATCTGCGGGCTTTCAAGAATGGCACGGCACGTGCTCTTTTGCCGGTATCGGAAGTGCGACTTTCTCATCGATCCGATCACTCAACGCGTCTGGCCCGCGGGGCCTCGAACGAAATGTGGCGGCACGGTTCACTTGCCCCTGACCGTGGTGTCAAGCCAGCGTGTGTCTGGCTCGTTCGAGGCCCGCTTTTTCTATGCGCGATGCCGCTTTTGTTGCGCGATGACAAAGCCGAGTCCGATCGAGACGATTACCGCGATACCCGTCGGTTCGGGAACTGCGGTCCCGCCGACACCGACAGAACCGATCGCTGCTGCGACGCTGCCGAAGGCTGTTCGCCAAACTGTGTAGTCTCCCACATCGACGATGCCGTTGCGATTACCGTCGGCGGCGAGACTGTCAACCGAGCCAAGCGTATCTCGCCAGACACTGAAATCGGCTGCGTCGACGAAGCCATCGTGATTGTAGTCGCCAAACATGCCCACAACGTCGGCGACGAGCGCCGTGGGCGTTTGGCGGGTGACAAAACGGAGTCCACCGCTCAAGTCGGGAAGGTTGATCTCGGCAAAGCTTCCCTGGAACGCGGCGGCCTGGATAAGCGTCAAGCTTTGTCCGGCATTCGGCTGCGAAAATCCGATAAAGTCGAGATTGAGAGTTCCATTGAGTCGCGCGAGCCCGCTGACGATCAACTGGTCGTGTTGTGTGCCGGTCGTGTTTACGAGGACTTGGAGATTGAGGTTGGCGGCGCTCCCTTGCTCGTAACTGGTCGTGGCCAAGGTGCCGAGTTGATTACCGATATCAAGATCGCCCAAGACGAGCAGGGGTCGATTGAGTACAAAGCCGCTGGCGAAGCCGAGCGTTACGTTGACGTTGCCGATGATGCGACCATTCGTGCTGCCGGAGAACTGATGTCCCGAGTCGATGAAGGTGTCTTGCAGCGAAAACGTGAGCCCAGTCGTGGCGACGTTGCTCGACTCACCCCCTTTGAGATAGCGTATGCGTCGGGCCGATTCGAGTCGCAGCAAGCTGCTGCCACGGAAGGGAACGCCATCGGTCAAGATGCCGTTGATGCGCGACGCTTCGTTTCCGAAGGTGTTGCCGTCGCGAACCCCGTCGTTGTTAACGTCGGGATTGAGGTTGGTAATGCTTAGCGAATTGTTGTAGGCGTTAATCAGGTTCATGCCGTTGCCGACAACCTGTGCGAACACCGTAAAACCTCCGTTTTGGTTATCGAGGTTCGCGGAGTTATTGCCAAGGTTGAAGAACCACTGATTGGTCGCGCTGTCAGGGTTACCCCCGAGTTTTGCCATCGCCAAAGTTCCCACGAGGTTCGAGCGCATCGGCGCGTTGGTGAATTCATTCGGTACGGTTGGATTCGAGGTCGCTGGGTTGCCGTCGAGGTCGACCCTCGCGTTGGGATTCAAAGCGACGTTGAGCGGTGGTGGCTCGGGTTGCAGGTCTTGATAGAATCCCCCCCCTTGCAGCACAAAGCCCCGTGAGAGGCGGTGCATAATCGTCTCGTCGTAGCGTCCGGCGTCGACGTAGGCCAAGAAGTTGTCGCGGGTGAGTGGCCGGTCGTCGAACAACTCGATAAAGACGGTATCGAGGGCGTTTTGCCCGCTATCGTAGAGATTGTACTGCAACGCCACGAATGTGTTCGCCGTGGCGATAGGCACGCACATCGGTCCGACCACCACAATCGCCACCAGCCAAGTGGTTGTTAAAATGTCGAGTCGTCGATCCATGCTTTCGAAGTAACTCCATTGCGCTCGCAAGTGGCGAGGCCATCGCGTCGATAGGCGGTGGGAATTCAGGTCACGCGAGTTGAGGTTGCCGACGGTGGTGTCGCCGTAGTGGCCACTGGCTCACAGTAGCGATGGCAATCGCGATCAGCGCCACGCCGGTGGGTTCGGGAATCGAAGTCGGCGGTGCGAGCAACGAGCCGGTCATGGTCAAATCCTGGCCAAACGTCGAACGCCAAATTTCGTAGTCGCCGGTGTCGACAGTACCGCTGCCGTCGACGTCGACCAATGGCAAGTCGGTTCGGCCGAGGCTATCGCGCCAAACAGTGTAGTCGGCCGCATCGACGAGGCCATCGCCGTTGAAGTCGCCGGTGGGGTCGACGGTAACGTTTGGCTCGATAAAGTTGCCAAAGTTGGCCTGCCAGATCTCGAAGTCGGCCTGATCGACAACGCCGTTGCCGCTGCCGTCGATCGCCAGCGCGGTGGTCGAGCCTAAGTTCGCTTCCCACAAATCGAAGTCGTCGTCATCGACGACGTTGTCGAGGTTATAGTCTCCCGCGAGCAACGAAATTCGCACGACGTCGAGCAGCGAAACGAGCACGTTCTCGTTGCCGACCCGCATGAGCGGAGCCGTGGAAGAGAGGCCTAGCCGCGACTCGGCGACGTTCACTTCATTAAACAGCAATGGATCGTTGGCGCGGGCGGCAATCAGATCGAAGTTGCTCGAGATGCGACCGAACACGGTAAACGGGCCAGGGTCGAATCCCGGACCGTTTTCGGTGATGTTGATAAACCACTGGCTCGAAGCCGAATCGGGGTCCGACAACCGCGCAGCGGCAATTGTCCCCACCGTGTTGGTAAGCCCATTGGTGGGGTCGAACTCGTTGACCACTGTGCCGGCCGAGGGAACTCCGACGGGGCTTAGCAACGCCGCAAAAGTTGGCGCGGGTGTGTAGAATCCTCCCCCTTGCAGAAAGCGAGCCGAGCCCGAAATACTGCGGTGGATGTAGGTGTTGTCGTAGTCATCGCGGTCGACATAACCTAAAAAGTTGGCCACATGCAGCGGTGACTCATTGCCGAATAGCTCGAGTTCGGTCGCGCCGAAATTCCAATAAATTCGTACCTTGTCGGTGGGAACGAACGAATCACCCAACTGCGCCAGCGAGACACCAGGCAGGCACACAGCCGACAAGATGGCAATCGAGAACGACCGGGCGAGAAAACTCTTGAGAGGCTGTTTCATGTGGTTGAGAACTGTTTGAAAGGATCGACACGATAATTGGCACGATGCGGGGTGGGCGGCATCGTGCCGATAACGTTTCACCAACCTTCCTGACTCGAACCTTTAGGCTACTCACGAAGTTCGGTATTGTCTACGAAAACGGTAGGAACTCAGTTCGACACGATGCGAGTACGTGAACGATTGAACCGATTGTATGACTTATGGCCCTGTCGATTTATTCTGGCCCCTTGGTTTCTGATCTGACATGCCCCGCCCCCCGGTTGACCGTACTCGAGCAAAATTCGTCGTCATCGCGGCTGCAGGAGCGGGCATCGGGCGTGGAGTACGAGGGCACGCGCTCGCATGGTTTCTTCGTAAGTACCTGGGGCGTGGCCGCGTGAAACTGGTCACGTCGGCGCTCGCTCGGCGAGCCTGCGACGCCGATTCGATTGTCTTTCTCGGATTGCCGACATCGCTGTCGGCTGACCAGATTTCCGAGCTACCAGCCGGCCAGCTCATCGCTTTCGACTATTTCGATCAACACTTGCCCGCTTGGTCCCCCGCCATCGAACCGGCTGTTCGCCAGCGAGCCAATTCTTACTTGAAACCTTGGTGGGAGCCTTCGTGGGACTTCGGCATCCCGGTGCGAATGCTGCCCATTCGTCGCTACGGGCGATTCACACTGGCGGTCAAGCTCGACCGCCTCGCCCGTCGGTTCGGCGCGAACGCTCGCGACCACCAGTACGACGTCGCCATTCTCGGTCGGCCGAACGCAACCGAGTTCTATCGGGGCCAAGGCCAAGTCGAACACGTCGACCAGCGAACCGCCTGGATCGCCGAAGTCGTTCGCCAGGCGCCCGAGCTCAAGTTCTGGGGGGGCATCGTCGAAGTAAATCCAACGCGCCGGCCGGCGCTCGAGGCCCAGTTTGGCTCGCTCGACGACCTCGTCTTTCGTGGCAAGAAGGCCGACTTCGCCACCTATTACGGCGGCATCCAGCGCGCTCGCGTGCTGCTCGCGCCAGGGGGCAATGTCCCTTGGAGCTATCGCCATTACGAAAGTCTTTACGCTAACGCCGTGGTGGTGACGCTCGATTACCGCAAGCGCGATATGCTGATTCCCCTGCCGAAGGAGGGCATGGTCCACGTCGCTGACGGCGAGTCTGTGCTCCCCGCTATCGAACAAGCGCTGCGAATGCAGCACGATCAACCTCATCTGCCGGCTGAGAATCGCGCGGCTGTTGAGCAGTACCTCCGCGATAGCGACTACAGCGCGAGTCGCCCTTTGCTGCTCGAGAGATTTCTGACTCAGCTCGACCTGTAGCGGGCGAAATTTAGCATGGTCCCCTCGCGCCGAGCGTCTGACTGCTAGCAAAGCAAGCGACCCTGTTTGCAATGACTTGCAAGTGTTACAAGACGAAGCGCCTGAAGGCGACAGTTCACGAGTAGCAAAAAACAAAGCAAAACAAGCGAAACTTCCCTTTTCTTGGCCTCTTGTCGTCCTTTGGCATACGCTGTGCTACGCCTACCTTCGGCATCGAAGTAGGCGACGGTCGGCAATTCTCCCGCACACCGGCCGTCGCCTCCTCCTTCGCTAACATCACCTTCAATTCGCTGAAGGAACAGTCTCTGGGAAAAACTGGTTGATGGGGATTTTCGGCTCGCACGACAACCATTGCAGACACTCGTCGCCGCCGTAGGCGACCTCGCCCACCACGGGAAACTGCTGTCATGTGCGACCTAGAGGCCCCGGTTGGCATCCCTCGCAGGGCCAACCGGGGCCTTTCTTTGTGTTCGCGCAACGAGCGACGGCACGTTTTTCTCGACGCGAAGCGACGCCTTCTGGCGACGCATCACCAGTCCATTCGCGGCAATGCGTGTGCGTCGAAGAAAAGGGGACATTCTACTTGTAGGCGTAAAAGTAGAATGTCCCCTTTTACTCTTCCCTTTTACTCTTCCCTTTTACTCTTCAGCGGAGTGGTGGCAGGCGTGCGATATACGCCTGGACACTTTACGGCACCTTCCTGTCAAGTACTATGCGGCACTATGCGTTAGAGTTCTCGATAGCTTCCGTCTTCGATGTAAACCCTGCTCAAC
>JBGSRO010000171.1:0-13062 GCA_041737535.1 Pirellulales bacterium
GGCATGATGGTCGATTGGGTCGCTACGGGACAAGGCAGCGCGGCCGGGTTGCTGTCGCTGCTCGTGGCCAAGAATCTTGTCGAACAGCGACAAGGGCTGCTCATTGTGGTCGATCGCTCGGGGGAGTTTTATCCCCCCACGGCAATGGCCTGGGGTGTCGACAATCGGCGGCTCTTGGTGGTGCGTCCCAACAGCGATGCCGACCATCTGTGGTCGCTCGCCCAAGTGCTGCGCTCGCCAGCGGTGGCGGCGGTTTGGGCGACGCTCGGCAAGATCGACAGCCGCGCGTTTCGTGGGTTGCAACTCGCGGCCGAAGAGACCGGCACCCCGGCGATGTTTGTCCGCCCACCCCAAGTCCGTGACGAACCAACGTGGTCGCACGCTCAGCTCGTTGTCACTCCCCGTGTCGCTCCCACGAACATCATGCGCAACGGTTGCCGGTGGGTGACGCTGCAAACGAGCCGATTGCGTGGTGCGCGCGCGAGTGGCGAAGTCGTGCTGAGGATCGACGAACGCGAGGGGTGTGTGCGTGAAGAATCGCAAAGTAGTAGAGGTTGTTAAACCTCCATAGAAAGCAACGAATGCGCTAACTCGCGCACTTTCTCGAAAAGATCTTTGACAAGATCCACTACACTTGCGCGGTGTACCTTCCAAAATCACACGGTTATGGCACACTGTCAGGACTGTGCCGCAAACCGGTTCGCTCGACTCACCACCCCCCAACCCGCCACGATGGCTACACATTCGATTGTCGCCACCACCGCGTTTGGGCTCGAAGCGGTGGCCATGCGCGAGCTGAAGACGCTGGGCTACGAACCCAAAGTAACGAGACCGGGGCGGATTGAGTTCACCGGCGATGCAGTGGCGATTTGCGAAGCCAACATCTGGCTGCGCACCGTCGAGCGGATTCTGGTGAGTGTCGGGCAGTTCGAGGCGACCGACTTTGGCCAGCTATTCGATGGCGTGGCGGCGCTCCCTTGGGAAGAATGGATCGCAGCCGACGCGGCATTCCCCGTGTCGGGACGTTCGCACAAAAGCCAGCTCGCTAGCGTCCCCGCGTGTCAACGGATGACCAAGCGGGCGATCGTCGAGCGGCTGCGGCAGGCTCACGCGGCCAGCGAGCTGCCAGAGACAAGCTACGAAGTGCCGGTGGTTGTTGAACTGCTCGACAATGTGGCCCACCTGCTTGTCGATACTTCGGGCATTGGTCTCCACAAGCGTGGCTACCGCAAGCTCATTGCTGCTGGACAGTTGCGCGAGACGCTGGCCGCCGCGATGGTGCAGCTCAGCGTCTGGAATCCCGAGCGACCGCTTGTCGATCCGTTTTGCGGCACCGGCACACTGGCCATCGAAGCGGCCATGATTGGCCGCAACATGGCCCCGGGTCTCGGGCGGGCGTTCATTGCCGAAGAGTGGCCAGCGATCGATCGATCGCTGTGGGAACAGACTCGTAGCTCGGCTAGGCGGCAAGCCGCTGTGGCTTTGCCCGAACGGATTGTGGCGACCGATGCCGACGAGAATCCATTGAGTCTCGCCCGCTACCATGCCGAGCAGGCGGGCGTGGCCGACGATATTCACTTTCAGCAACGCGAGTTTCGCGAGTTGCAAAGCAGCCGCAAATTTGGCTGCATCGTCACCAACCCCCCCTATGGCATGAAGGTCGGGGACGAGCGCGAGGCGACCGAGTTGTACCGCGACATGCCCTTGGTGCTGCGTGGCTTGCCGACGTGGTCGCACTTTATTTTGACCGCTCGCGATGATTTCGAACAACTGATCGGCCAAACAGCCACGCGCCGGCGAAAGCTCTACAACGGCCAGATACGCTGTACGCTCTATCAGTTTCTGGGTCCGAAACCACCGTCGATGCACCGGCAGCGTGAAGTCGATGATGCGATTTCCGGCGCCGTGGATGGCGAGACAATCGCAACGATCGAGCACGCAAAGCCACCGCCACGCCCCGTCATGACGCCCGTCTTTGGCGGTCTGCCTGCTGACATCGAGCGACAGGAACAGGACTTCGCCAATCGCCTGACGAAGCGCGCCCGGCATTTGCGGAAGTGGCCGACCAAACGCCACATCGATTGCTTTCGACTGTACGACCGCGACATTCCCGAGATTCCGTTGGCGATCGATCGCTATGCCGACACGCTGCACGTGGCCGAGTACGTTCGCCCTCACGATCGCACCCCGGCCCAACATGCCGATTGGCTCGACCGCCTGGCACGAGTGGCGGCCGACACGCTCGAAGTCGATCGCAAGCTGGTATTCATGAAAGTCAGACAACGGCAGCGCGGCGCCTCGCAGTACGAACGCGTCGCCACCGCAAGTGTCACCCGCGTTGTCAACGAAGGCGATTTGCGATTTCGCGTGAACCTCTCCGACTACCTCGACACCGGGCTGTTTCTCGACCATCGCATCACGCGGCAAAAGGTAATGGCCGAAGCGGCCGGCCGGCGGTTTTTGAATCTGTTTGGCTATACCGGTTCGTTCACAGTCGCCGCCGCCAAAGGGGGGGCCGCCGAAACGACAAGCGTTGATCTCTCGAATACCTATCTCGATTGGGCGGCCGACAATTTGGAGCTGAATGGTTTCAAGGCGAGCGGTCCCCATCAACTCGTGCGCAGCGATGTGCAAGACTGGCTTATGGCGCTGCGCAACGAACCGCTGTTCGATTTGGCGGTGGTCGATCCACCAACATTCTCAAATAGCAAACGACTCGACGACGACTGGGACACTCAAGAGCGACACGCCGATCTGCTCGTCGAGCTAGCGAAGCGAATGTCGTCGGCTGGCGTTGTCTATTTCTCGACCAACTTCCGTCGTTTCAAACTCGATGTCGATCGACTGTCGATGTACGCCATTCGCGAGATTAGTCATCAAACGGTGCCCGAAGATTTTCGCAACCAGCGGATTCATAAATGCTGGCGGCTGGTTGTTAGTTAGATTTTTTGACGCAAAGACGCAGAGACGCAAAGAAGCGCAGAGAGATTCGTCATTCCCGCCAGCGAGGGAATAACTTGTTGGTTTGTGTCGCCCAGTTTCAAGAAACGGCGACCGGCTTACAATGCGCCGGATGACCAATGAAAATGAGCAACCTGAAGCCCGCTTGCCGCTCGTGGGCGAGCGTGTGGGCATACTGGGCAAGCTGGCGAGCATGTCGCGGACCGATGCCGCGCGGATGTGCCGACGTGCGGGTGGATTGCTTGTGCATCCGGTCGACGCGACGGTCACCTTACTGGTGCAGGGCGAACAACACGATGCGTCCCCTTTGTCTGACGAATTGACCACTGAAATTTGCCAGGCGGGCGTTCACATCACCGACGAAACGACGTTGCTTGATCGGGTGGGGCTGGTCGATTCGGGACGCGATGTGAGTCGGCTTTACACGCCGGCGATGCTTGCCGGGGTACTCGACGTTCCGCTGGCCGCCTTGAGAAGATGGATTCGCAAGGGCTATTTGCTGCCCGCTTGCGAGGTCCGCCGATTGGCCTACTTCGATTTTCCCGAGGTGGCGATCGGCCGCCGGCTTGCCGATCTGCTGCATCACGGCGCGAGTCTCGCCACAATCGACAAGAAACTTGCCGAGTTCGAGCGACAACTCCCCGACGTTCCTCGGCCGCTCGCCGAGCTAGCCGTTGTGGTTGAAGGGGGCAACCTGTTTCTGCAACGCGACGGCGCGATGGCCGAGGCGAGCGGTCAGCGACTGTTTGCTTTCGACGATGACGACGTGCCGGAGGAAAACGAAGAAGCAGAGCGACTGCACGTGATCTCGCTCGATCTGCCCGACGACGAAGCGATTGACCCCGATTCTTTACGTGTTGAAGCATTGGAACTAGCCGACCAAGGCAACATTGCTCAGGCCATCGAGCTGTACCGCGCGGTGATGCTGTCGGGTGACGCTGACGCCGACGATCATTTTTCACTTGCCGAGCTGCTCTATCAGTCGGGCCAACCGCTAGCGGCCCGCGAGCGATACTACATGGCCATCGAGTGCGACGAAGACCTGATCGAAGCCCGCGTCAACCTCGGAGTGCTCCTCGGTGAACTTGGCGAAACCGAGCTGGCACTTTCAGCCCTTTCCGGAGCCATTGACCAGCACCCAGGCTTTGCCGATGCCCATTACCATCTCGCCCGATTGCTCGAACAGCAGAAGTCTTCGGACGAAGCCACCGAGCATTGGCAACGGTTTCTTGAACTTACGCCCGAGAGCCCGTGGGCCGATGAAGCCCGCGGGAGTTTGGAGACTTAAATTTCGACGCAAAGGCGCGGAGGCGCAGAGAAGCGCAAAGCTCCGAAGTCATTCGCGCGAAGCTGGGAATCTAGAGAGTTGCGTCCGTTCGCTCAAAGACTGGCGCATTGATGAGTTTGCGTCCATTCACAGTAAGAGTGTCTCGCCAAACGGCTCAACTCCGAGTACATGCGTTGCCTCTAGATTCCCGCCTGCGACGGAATGACGACCCGTCTCTGCGCTTCTTTGCGACTCCGCGACTTTGCGTCAAGAAACTGCGCTAGCTAGCACCCCAACTGCTATCGACTCCTTGGATTGAGCGACTTATTCTCCTCGTCCCCGCGCGGAATTTGTCTCCACTCCCCGAGCACGGTATGTACAAACTGCTGCTTTGCTGGCGTTATCTACGGACTCGCTACATTGCCCTCGCTTCGATTGTGAGCGTGATGCTGGGCGTGGCGACGATGATTGTCGTGAATGCCGTGATGGAAGGGTTTTCGCACGAGATGCAGGCCCGCATGCACGACGTTCTCTCGGATGTGGTGGTCGAGAGCCGCAGTCTCGAAGGGATGTGCGACCCAGAGTGGCACATGCAAAAAATCAAATCAGCAGTCGGCAACGACGTGGTCGGCATGACTCCCACGGCATACGTTCCGGCGATGCTTGGTTTCACTGTTGGCGATCAGCACATTACGAAACAAATCACCATCATCGGCATCGACGAAGCGTCGTATTCCGAAGTCAGCTCGTTCGGCAATTACCTGCAACATCCGAAGAACCGAGAGCACGTTGACTTCAAGTTGAAAGACGAGGGCTACGACGTGTTCGACCACCAGGCCGAGGATGCCGACCAGGCGCGACCGCGAAAGCAAATGGAGTTCGCCGGTTGGCGTTATCGCCGTCAGAAGGCAGCGTTTGCTCCGAAAGTCGAGGTGCAACAAAGCGAAACTAAGATCAACGCCGATCCGTTCGCCGGTGCCGCGATGGTACAAAATGCCGAAGGCGAACCAGAAGGCCACACGTTCGACCCGGCTACCGAACAGCATACGGGCGCGGTGATGGGCATCGCCATCGGCAGCTATCGAGGCAGCGATGGGAACGATGGATTTTTGCTGCTGCCCGGCGACGATATCGAGGTGACCTATCCTTCGGCGGGTCGAGTGCCGAAACCGCTCTCGGCCAATTTCACCGTCGTCGACTTCTATGAAAGCAAGATGAACGAATATGACGCGAGCTTTATGTTCGTGCCGCTGGCGAAGCTGCAGGACCTTCGCGGAATGGTCGACCCGGCGACCGGCAAGCGATTTGCCAACACGATTCAGCTCAAGGTTCGCGAAGGAGCCGACCTCAACGCCGTCCGCGATAAACTCCGCGATGCGTTTCCCGCACAGCTCTACGTCGTGAACACCTGGCGCGATAAGCAGGGGCCGCTGCTGGCGGCCGTGCAAATGGAAACGGCCGTCTTGAACGTGCTGTTGTTTATGATCGTTGCCGTTGCTGGCTTCGGCATTTTGGCGATTTTTTTCATGATCGTCGTCGAGAAGACTCGCGACATTGGCATTCTTAAGAGCCTTGGCGCGAGTGGCCAAGGGATCATGGGCATCTTTCTCACTTATGGCTTCAGTTTGGGTTTAGTCGGAGCGGGCGTTGGTGCTGTGATCGGGCTCTTGTTCGTACAGCACATCAACGAAATCGCCGACCTGCTCGCGGTGGCAACCGGGCAACCGGTTTTCGATCCGAGCATTTATTACTTTTATAAGATCCCGACCGTTGTTCGACCGTTTACAGTGACTTGGATAGCAACGGGCGCCATGTTGATCGCGGTCCTTGCGAGCGTTTTGCCGGCGCTTCGCGCATCGCGACTCCATCCAGTGCAAGCGCTTCGGTTCGAGTAATATTCAGAACCGCCACGACGCAACGACGCAACGAAGGGTCAGAGAGAGCAAACCTCCACTGTCGTGAAGATGACAACATTCAAGATGAATCACAGTCTTCGTTGCAAACTAAGCCGTGGTCGAGTTTCGCAACCTGTTCAACGTCAGATCGTTGCGTCGCTGCGTCGTGGCGGTTTAATAGAGAGATCAATCTCCAAGGACATTGCATGACCACCTTTGGCAATTCACTCATTACCTGTCGCGGACTCACCAAGAGTTATCGCAAAGGCCAGCTCGAAGTGCCGGTGCTCGGTGGTGTCGAGCTGCGCGCGGAACGAGGTGAGCTGCTCGCCATCATTGGCCAGAGCGGCAGCGGCAAGAGCACGCTCTTGCACTTACTCGGAACTCTCGACCGGCCTGATGCGGGCGAGGTGATTTTTGAAGGGAATCGCATCGACAACTTGCCGGCTGCTGGCCGCGACATCATTCGCAATCGCCACATTGGGCTGATCTTTCAGTTCTATCACCTGCTGCCCGAGCTTACGATGCTCGAAAATGTGCTCGCGCCAGCCATGATTCGGCATGGGTTGTTCGGCTATTGGCGGCAGCGGGCCAAGTACCGTCACCGGGCTGAGGAATTGCTCGACCTGGTTGGCCTTGCTCATCGGCTTCACCATAAACCGCGCGAGCTCTCGGGGGGCGAGATGCAGCGGACCGCCATCGCGCGGGCACTCATCGCCGGGCCGAAGCTGCTGCTGGCCGATGAACCGACCGGCAATCTCGACCGTCAGACCGGCGGCGACATCTTGGGCTTGCTCAAGCGGTTGAATGCCGAGCAGGGGCTCTCTATCATCATGGTCACTCACGACCCGCACATCGCCGCCCAAGCCGATCGCACCATTCGCTTGGTCGAAGGACGGGTCGAGAACGCCTCGGCACAGGCGGCTTAACCGGCAGCGCGAACGTCGTCGCCCGGTGGTCGGTCTTGGTTGGGGTGATATTTCCCCTCCTGCCGAGTTCGTTCATGTCTAGTCAAATCTATCTCGACGGCCACTTGGTGCCCGAGAACGAAGCCAAAATCAGTGTGTTCGACCATGGCCTGCTGTATGGCGATGGGGTTTTCGAGGGCCTGCGGAGCTATGGCGGCAAAGTTTTTCGTATGGCCGAGCATCTCGACCGATTGTGGGATTCGGCCAAAGCAATATTGCTGGAAATCCCCATCACCAAAGCCGCGATGGAAGCGGCCGTTAACGAAACGCTCAAAGCCAATAAAGTCGTCGATGGTTACGTTCGGCTGGTCGTGACGCGAGGCGTTGGCACGCTGGGGCTCGGCCCCGACCGCTGCGAAAAACCGTCTGTCATTATCATCGCGGCCTCGCTCGCACTCTACCCGGCCGAGTATTACGAGAAGGGGCTTGAGATCATCACGAGCAGCGTGATTCGCAATCATCCGGCCGCGCTTAGCCCGCGCATCAAATCACTCAATTATCTCAACAACATTCTCGCCAAGATCGAGGGCCTGCAAGCGGGTTGCATCGAAGCGATGATGCTCAACCACAAAGGCGAGGTCGCCGAGTGTACCGGTGACAACATTTTCATCGTGCGAGGCGGCAAAATCGCCACGCCCCCGCTCGACGCCGGCATTCTGGCTGGCATCACTCGCGACGCGGTCATCGAACTCGCCCGAAACGAAGGAATCGACACTCGCGAAGTCGCCATCACCAAACACGATGTCTATGTCGCCGACGAAGTGTTCCTCACCGGCTCGGCGGCTGAAGTGATTTCGGTCGTCAAGATCGATGGACGGACTATCGGCGAGGGCAAACCTGGACCGATGAGTAAGATGCTGAAGGAGAAGTTCGCAGCGATGGTACGTCAGTAGTGGCCAGACGGCGGCAGGCAGAGGGCAGATTGGCCCTGGTCATTCCCGCGCAAGCGGGAATCGAGACACAAAGTTTCCAAACCGAGTGAGGTTCCCAGTCGAGGCAGAATTGAACCCACTCGTTGGCGAGCTCTGCCGTTCGGCTAACGACTCCTCGATCAACTACCACTCTCTATACTCGCGCCGGCGCGGGAATAACGTGAGAAGGGACAGTAAACATGGCATCAGCTCACCTCGCATTTGACCTCGGCGCTAGCTCGGGTCGCGCTATTGTCGGACTGCTCGGCGACGACTTGCGACTCGAACTACACGAGCTGCATCGCTTCGAGCATCTGCCCATAGACTTGCCCACTGGCCCGGTTTGGGACTGGACCGGAATTTGGCACAACGTTCTCGCCGGGCTCCGCGCGACGGCAAAGTGGCAACATACGGCCCGGATCGAAATCGCCAGCGTCGGTGTCGACACCTGGGGAGTCGATTGGTCGCTCGTGTCGCCCAAAGGCGAACTCTTGATGCTCCCCCACTGCTATCGCGACCCGCGCAACCAAATTGCCAGCCAAAACGTCGTCGACCGGCTCGGTGGATTCGACAAGCTCTACGCACGCACCGGTATTCAGCGGATGCCGTTCAATACGCTATTTCAGCTTTTCCATCGCCACGAGCAAGAGCCGCGGCTCTTCGCGGCCAGTGAGCGAATGATGTTTCTCGCCGACCTGTTGCACTTTTGGCTCAGCGGCACGATGAGCACCGAACTGACGATGGCATCGACCAGCAGCGCGCTCGATGTTAAGTCGGGCGATTGGGACCGCGAGCTACTCGCGACACTCGACTTACCTCTCAACATATTTGGCGAGCTAACGCCGCCTGGCACCCAACTGGGTACGCTACGCGAAGCCGTGGCCGAAGCGACAGGACTCTCGCCGAATATCAAGGTCATCGCGCCGGCCACCCATGACACGGCCTCGGCTGTAGCGGCCGTGCCGGTGACTACCGCGAGTGGCCAGTGGGCTTATCTCTCGAGCGGCACTTGGTCGCTTCTCGGTGCGGAACTTGCCCATCCGATTGCCACGCCCGCCACCGAAGAAATTCCCTTCACGAACGAGCGCGGTGTCGATGGCACCATTCGCTTGCTCAAGAACATCGCCGGGCTATGGCTCGTGCAACAAGTAAGGGCCGATCTCGTTGCTTCGGGCACACCCTGCGAGTTCGCGGAACTCGTCGACGAGGCCCACGAGTGCGAACCTTATCGCACAATTGTCAATGCCAACGACCCCCGCTTCGCCGCGCCGGGTGGCATGATCGATCGCCTCCGGGCCGCCGCCAGCGAAGCGGGCGAACCGATTCCCGAATCGAACGGCCAGCTCGTGCGCACTTGTCTCGACGGCCTTGCGCTTTGCTACGCCGACACGCTATCGAAGCTTGAAGAAGTTGTCGGCCACACCGTCGAGACGCTCCACATCGTCGGGGGCGGTGTGCAAAACAGGTTGCTGAGCGATCTAACGGCTAGTGCCATTGGCCGCCCAGTCGTCACCGGCCCGATCGAAGCGACAGCCATCGGCAACCTGCTCGTGCAAGCCCGCGGCTGTGGCCGTGTCGAGTCGCTCACAGCGATGCGAGAAATCGTCACGCGGTCGTTCGACACCGAACGAGTCGAACCGGTTGAAAGCTGGCGACCGAACAACAGCGTGATCGATCGCTATCGTCGACTCGCTCATTGACCCAAATGTCGTCACCTACGTCAATCGGTGGCTACTTTAGTTCGCGAATTTCAATCCGCTTGAACCACACCGGGTGACCGTGGTCTTGCAGTTCGATCCGTCCTGACTTGACCGTGGCGAAACCTTCGATCGGTCCGAACTTGCTCTTCTTGATCGCCTGCTGCCAACGATCGCTCGTGGTATCGATGTCGACGATTTTGGTGTCGTTGAGCCAATGTTCGATGTGAGTCCCGTTGGCAACGATGCGCGAATCATTCCACTCGCCGATCGGTTTGATCGGTTTGTCGGCGGGCGGGGCAACCAAAGCATAGAGCGATCCGCTACTTGTGGCAGTGTCGGTTTTGCCTTGGTCGTCGAAGACTTGGTATTCGTAGCCCAAGAGGCCCGGGTTTCCATAAACGCCCTTCTGGTAAAATTGCACGCGATACTTGACGCCCGCATTACCCCTCGCGGCGAGTTTCCAAGTGAATCGCAGTTCGAAGTCATCGTACTCTTCGGCAGAGTAAATCGAACCGCCTCTGCCGCTCCGATGGAGCGTTCCATCTTGAACCGTCCAGCCGCCACCGACCGCATCGCCGTTGCTTTTCGTCCACCCTTCGAGCGACTTGCCGTCGAACAACGGTCGCCATTCGCTCGCTTCGGCCGCTGACTCTTGGGCGAAGGCCCGCGACGCTTGTGTAGCGCAGAATACTGTGAGCAATAGCAAGCAGCAAACAGAAAGACTGAAACGGTCGTACTTTTTCATAAGGCTTTTGCTCGATGTTGACGCGAACAACTCAGAGCGAGTCGAAGGGCTGCCGGTGCGAAACATTTCGACTGAGTTTGCCGCTTGTGGCCCAGTGCACTAAAATAACCGTGAACCCCAGCAAAGGCCAGTCAAAAAATGCGTTATTCACTACTCATTCTGTTTGCCGTCTCGCTCGGCTGCAATCAGTCGTTCACCAATGGTCCGCTTGCGTTGACGCCGGTCGCTGACCCCGGTTCGCCGCCAGCTAGCGAATCCACCGAGCAACCATCCAAAAGCCCACCTACCAAGGAGTCGAGAGCCGTGAAAAACGCTGCTGAGCCCATCGCCAACCAACAGACCCCCTTCGCGAAAGTCGAATTGACCGAAGAAGATTGGAAGCAGCGGCTCGGTGCCGAGGAGTATCGCATCCTTCGCGAAAAGGGAACCGAGCGGGCCTTCACGGGTGAATACGATCACCACTTCGAGAAAGGAGCCTATGTCTGTGCCGCCTGTGGGCTGGTGCTCTTCGAGTCCGACGCCAAGTTCAACTCGGGTTGTGGCTGGCCCGCGTTCTACGCCTCCAAGGCAGGCGACCGCGTGACGCTCACTCCCGATTTAGCCCACGGGATGATCCGCACCGAAGTCACATGCGCCCGCTGCGACGGCCACCTTGGTCACATCTTCGACGACGCGCCGCAAACCCCCACGGGTCAGCGTTATTGCATTAACTCGGTAAGCATTAAGTTTGTGCCGAGAGCCGAGTTGCCAAAAGACGAGGCGGTCATTGAAAAACTCGACAAGAGTGACAACTAAGAGAACACGTCAGGCAATCGGCGCGTCGTGGCTATCCATCAATGCACTGATGTAGAGGAACGAGTTTTCGCGGGCCGGCTGAAAGTCAATCTCCTTCATGGCGGCGCGAAGCACGTCGCGGCGGCTGACTTGCCCAACCAATTCTCCATCGTCTTCAACAACTGGCAGCCGGCGATAGTTGGTTAAGAGAAAAACTTGGGCAATGCTCAGCAAATCGGTATCGGGGCCGATCGTCTTGGCTTCGGTATCCATGAATGCGCGAACTTCGTTCGTCGGCAACTGGTCGTAAGCCGCGTCGAGAATCACGTGCATGCTACACTTCTCGCTAAACACACCCATAAACGTGTGATGGGCGTCGACAACCGGCGCACCCGAGATGCGGTTTTTGAGTAGCAGGTTCACCGCGGCGTGAACATCCATCTCTGGCCGCAGCGTGACAAGCCTTGTGACCATAAAATCCTTGGCAGAAATCGACTTCATCGGAAGTGCCCTCCGTTAGCGGAGCAAGAGAATGAAGAAAAGAGCGAGCCGACACCGCCGCCACGATGTCAGTTGCCCGCAACTCAAGTATAGCCGTTTGACGCCAGCGACCCCAAGCGAAATCTGGAGCATTTGCTGCGAATTATTGGTGACTTTGTGAAACTTTTCACAAGCCCGACGCTACTAGCCTCCGACATGTCGAGCGGTATCCGCTGACTGATGGCCACGCTTCAATGGAGTTCTTGAACTTGCTGAAATCTTCTCAAAGCCACAACTTGAGCCGTCCATCGAGACGACCGGGTAAGGCCTTGTCGACCCATTCTTCGACAACGCGAGGATGATAGCGCGTGCTTAAATGCGACGCGACGACGATTTCGTTCTTGAATCGATCGGCTCGCTCGACAAAATCGTCGAGGTGAATATGCCCAAACTTGTGAATCTTCTCTTTGCGATGACCAGGCGCGACGAACGTCAATTCACAGATCAGCACTTTGGCTTCGTACATCGCCGGACAGGCATCGAGACCGGGCGGACTACTGTCGCCCAAGTAGGCCACCAGCGGCATACGTTGCTCTTCGGTGACTTCGGTGCCACCGAGACGAATGTCGCGAATCTGGTTGCCGTCGAGCCCTTGGTACTCGGCTTTGAGTTTTCGCTTGCGCTGCCAGACGACAAAGCCGAACGACGGGACCGTGTGAGTCGTGGGAGTCGAAGTCACAACATGCTCGCGCGACAATTCGACTTCAAGATGCTCTTCAATCGCTCGCAGCTCACAAGGCAACCGTCCCCGATCGAGTCGCGTAAAGTTCCTGAGGATGGCCTGCATGGGTGCGATGCAAACCTCCGGCAAGTAAATGACCGGCGGACTCATTTTCATCATCCGTCGCCGCGCAACGTAGACCGGCAGTGCTGCGATATGGTCGAGATGCCCGTGCGAGACAAACCACGTTTCAGTCCCCATAAACGACCACGGCTGTGCCCCCAGATCGAATCCAATCTTTAGCTCAGGAATCCGCCAGTAAGTCTGCACAGCCGCGCGTGAGTATCCTTCGATGGTCAGTCCATCGTGCGTGAAAGTACGGATCGGGGCGTTTTTGACCATGTATGGCGATGGGGGAAGTGGCGAACGAGTCACTATTCTAAGCAGATGTGGTCGGCGAGAAACCCCGTGACATTGAAGCGGCAATCGCCATCGTAGCACTAAGAACCTATCTCAAAACCATAAGAACCAACTGATCGCTAGCATGCGTACATATCATCGAGCATTCTGTTCTTCTCAACGGCACGGAGGTGACGGGTATGAGGAAGGAGTTTCGAGGATCGAGTTGGCGGATGTCGGA
>JBGSRO010000187.1:0-2666 GCA_041737535.1 Pirellulales bacterium
GCGCCGGTGCGCCAGCCATGCCGAGCGATCCGCCGACGATGAGGACGCGGCCGAAGGTCCCTTTGTGTGAGGCCGGCTGTCGAGGGACAAGTCTAGGTAGCGGCGTAGCGGAGACATCGTGCGGTTTCATGCGAATGTTCCCAAGCGTGCATCGTCACTCGCGCACCGAGACAATTGGCGGCAACGATTGACTCGTCTCATTCTAGCGGCGTGGCTGACAGACCCGACAAAAAAACGTACTCCGCTGCGCCTGCACGATTCGCTCGATGACACCCGCGCGGCAACTTTGGCAACTGTCGCCCGCTTTAGCGTAGACCCGATGCTGGTTTTGATAGCTGCCATCTTGGCTCAAAGCGTTACGGTAGGTGCCATCGCCCAAGGTGGAACCTTCGTAGCGAATCGCTTCGTTGAGTACCGCGCGCGTTGCGTCGACGATCGCCTGCCAGTCGAGTTTACGGAGTCGGTGGCAACTCTTGGTCGGATGGACGCGAGCGACGTGCAAGATCTCGGCCGCATAGAGATTACCAATGCCGGCGACCGCGCGCTGGTCGAGTAACGCCACTTTAATCGCCCGGCGGCTCGCGCGGAGCCTCTCGCGCAGCTCGGTGGCCGAAACCACCAGCGCATCGGGACCGAGTTTATCGGGGCCAAGCTGCGACGCAAATTGCTTTGCGCTGAGCAGCCGCACGTGCCCCAATCCGCGGCGGTCCCAGAACCACAGCTCGCGATTCGCAGCGCCGGTAAATTCAATTCGCAATCTCAGATAGAGCGGATCGGGTGGATCGCCCACCAGCAGCAGCCCCGTCATGCGCGGCTCGAAAATCAGCCGGTCGTCGCTTTCGAGCCTCAGCACGACACGTTTGCCAACGCGTTCGACGGCCTCGACACGCTTGCCAATGACTCGCCTGGCCAGCACGTCGATGCGCGGAGCGATGACAATTGGCTTGCGAGGGCAGGGGAGCCTCTCAATGTCCGCGATCGCTCCCCCCTTGATGCCGGCGATGCCGCGCCGCATGGTTTCGACTTCGGGAAGCTCGGGCATAGTTGAAATTCTCGTTGTCGCCACCGTCGCCAGACGGTGGACGGCCAGTGAAAGGCGCCGATTATTGCTTCGGTCCCTGCTCTTGGCGAGCGTGGCGACATTCACTTGCCAAATGCCACCGCGTTGGCCGCCCAGTTGGCAGTCGGCCAGAGGATGGCTGTGCCGTCGCGGCTGGCCGAAAGCGCCGTGCGGCCGTCGGGGGCGAAGTCGACGCTGGTGAGTTCGCGAGTGTGGCCGTCGAGGGTGAGGACTTCTTTGCCGGTGGCCGTATCCCACAGCTTTGCCGTGTTGTCTTGGCTGGCGGTGAGCAGCCGGGTGCCATCGCCGTTGAAAGCAACGCTAGTGACGCTCGACGTGTGGCCCGTCAGTGGTTCGCGGAATTGTTGTCCTGTGGCGGTGGTCCAAAGCCGAGCCGTGTTGCCTTCGCCGCCGGTAGCAATCAGCAAACCGTCGCGGCTGAAGCGGGCGTCGAGGACACCAAACTTGTGACCAGTGAGTATATGCACCGGTTGTCCGTTGTCGGATCGCCACAATCGCGCCGTGCGGTCGGCCGACGCGGTGAGCACGAGCGAACCATCGGGCGAAAAACCGACTGAGCGAACGGGCGATTTGTGGCGGATCGTTTCAATGGGCAATTGCTTGCCGGTCGCAAGTTCCCACAAACAAACGCGGCCATCATCGCCGGCCGTAGCGAGGCGGAGCCCATCGGGCGAGAACGCGACACTGTTGACGTAGCCCTCGTGCCCACCAACGAGTTTGCGGACGACGTTGCCATTAGCGATGTTCCAAATCTTTGCCGTCGTGTCCCAGCTTCCGGTAGCGATGTATTTTCCATCGGGCGAAACGTCGACACTCGCGACCGCGCCGTGAGGACTGAAGCGGAGGGATGTGCGCGCCGAGCTTCCAACGACATCCCAAAGCCGAGCGTCGTTACCGCCGACGGTGAGAATACGGCTCCCATCGGGCGAATAAGTAGCGGCCCAAAGCATGCCTCCTTCGCTCTTGAAGTCGATGGTGGGTGCGAGCGTTTCGAGCGAAGCGCCTGCCTCGGCTGGGTTCCATTGCCAGACTTTCTGTGCGGCCCACGAAGTAATGAGCACGCGGCCCGCGGTCGGGGAAAAGTTGGCCGCGTTGACGACCTTGCCCGCGAGTTCGGTGGTGGCGATGACCTTCGCGTCGGCCAGCGACCAGACGCGGACAATGCCATCGTCGCAGGTGGTAACGGCCTGCGTACCATCGGGCGAGATGTCGACGCTCGCGACCCAGTCGGGATGACCGAGTACGCCGCCGCTGATTTCGGTGCCACTGGCGATGTCCCATTGAGCAACGGTGCGATCGCCGCTGCTGCTGATGAGGTTATCGCCGTTCGGCGAAAATTCAAGCCCGGTGATCGATCGGCTATGTCCATCGAGCACCGTGACGAGCGTCGCCGATTGGCCATTGGGGGCGACCCTCCAGAGGCGAATGTCCCCCCGGTCGTCACCCGTGGCGAGCAAGTTTCCGCCGCGGTCGATGACGGCTGCGGTGACTTCGGCGGCGTGGCCAGTGAGGGTCGCGAGCTGGTTGCCGGTGGTGCTGTCCCAAAGCTGGGCCGTGTTGTTTGGTCCGCCGGTGGCGAGCCACG
>JBGSRO010000251.1:0-12428 GCA_041737535.1 Pirellulales bacterium
GCACGAGCCCCATACGATCTATTACAGCGTCGTGCCGACACCGCAGAACAACGAGCCTCTGGCTGACGGGGTGATCTACCGGCGCGACTTCTGGGAAGGCGCGCCGAGCGTGGTTGCGACCGTTCGTCAGAGTGACGTTGGCGGCAACTGGTGGGGGACGTTCACGATCCGCGATGGCGTGGTTTACCTAGCGACGACCGAACCCGATAGCCGAGTACTGTCGTTATCAGGCGACGCCTACACCCCGCTGGCGACGCTCAGCGGGCGGCGAGTGTCGGGCCTCAGCGCGGCTGGCGGTGGGCGTTTCTACGTGACGACCGGCGACGGGACCGTCGAGCAGACCAGCGATTTTGTCACATTCGAGCCCGTCCATCGCGCAGGCCGGGGGATCGGCGACGTTGCCGTGAGGGCGACGGTCGGCCCGTAAGTCTAGGCGCGGCGCACCGCAACGGATTCGCTAAGGGCCGACGGCGTCGACAGAGAGAGGGCTCGGGAATCTTGTGCGCTGGGGGCGTTCGATGCCGCTGACCGCTGAAGGGGGTGGGGGGCGTCGGATGGGACCCGACCGGCCCCCCCCGGTTGTTGTTGTCCTCTCGGTTTGAATTACCGCGCGCACAAAGCTGGCGCGATGCCGGGCTACGCCCACCCCGAGGCGCCCCTCGCCGGAGAACCTAAGCCCCGGCGGGAGGGAGTCTATGTCGAGGCACTTCGGCAACGGTGGGAACGATCGCGAGCGGATCACCGGAAGGACTCCAGAGCAGTCGAGGCGCCGTCAGGGATACGTAACGGATTGTGGCTCAAACTGTGAGCTAGGCTTGTGGTGTTTTGCCCGCCCTCGGCCCCCGCAATCGTCATGCTCCGGAAGTTGGTGCTACGGCTCCTCCGTATCGCAGGAGCCGCCGTTTGCTTGCTCCTTACGTCATTGGCGATCGTCGGATATCTGGCGATGCAAGAGCCTGGTTTCTACTCAGCCGCGATGGCGGGCCAAGCGACTCTCCAAGAAGTAGCGGCGGCGACTCAGAGCCTCGAAGAACAACGCGCCGCGTATCTGATCTGGCGTAGTCAGTTGATGGCCGATCCGGCCCGAGGACGCGATCGGGTCGTGCCCAAGCCGTTCGAAATCCGTTACACCGACAAACACCTCAACACATTGCTGGCAAGCGAGATTACAAAGATCGGCGATGGAACGATCGAGGACCCACGAGTCGGCGTCACGCAGGGCCGTGTCGAGTTTGCGTGTGGCGTGCGGACGCCGGCGGGCCGTTGTGTGCTCTCGGCAGAGATGACGCCATCATTGACGCCGGACGGCGTGCTGACGCTCGATTTGGAATCGACTCACCTGGGGTACCTACCGCTCCCCTCCGAAACGCTGCTGGGATTCCTGCCTCGCAAAAAAGAGCGGCTGAGCGGCAACCTTTACCTTGACCTAACGGCCCCGAAGTTGCGGCTCACGCTCGACCTCTCTGACAAGGCCGGCGCCTTCATGGCGGACTCGATCGAATGCGCCGATGGCGAACTGGTGGTGCGTTTCGTAGCGAGGCCGCAAGCGGAGTAGACCGAGGCGAGATTCCGGGACACGCGTACCTTAACCGTTCGCTTAAGTCGCAGGGGCCTGTCGCCGAGGGTCCTTGTCCGGCGTCAATTCGAGCGAGCTAAGGGAAGTACTGGCAAACCTAACTCCCTTTACCACCCGTCGCAGACGCCCATCGCAGAACCGGTTGTAGTACTACAACCAAACGGTCGAAAACCGGTGCAAAACGCGGCATGGTTTTGCGTAGCGAAAAGACGCCTAACCCCTTATCCTAAGGATGTTTTCATACTCCTAGGCTTGCAAAGGTTAGGGCGTCAAAACTGCTTGACATGCAAGAGGTCACAGATCCGAGTTCTGTCGTGCCCACTCTAAGCCGTTGCTGCACAATGGGTTGCGGCGACGGCTTTTTGCTAGAGTGGCCCGGTTGCGAGCGTTGCATGAACTTGTGCACGCTACGGGCTGCTCCCAAGATGACCGCTTGCGTCTTTTTTCGGGCGCCCTTTTGCAATTGAGCAGGGGCCTACGGAGAGGGGCTCACTAATCGTGATGTTCGCCTCTCGCCCTCGTCGAGTGTCTGCGAGCAGGTCCCAACAAGAACGCTTATCGGTGGGACCACTCAGGAGGGGGTAGTTGACCACGCCCCAACACCGGCAGGCCTTCCCAGATGACGCGATGGTTCATTCCCACTTCGAGCTTGGAAAAGTGGGCGGGGCTCGCGGTCTCTTCTTGTGCCCTTTCGGGTAGGGCAGTTGTCAGTTCGATTGTCAGTTCGTGGGTTGCTGGGTTATAGGCGACCGAATTCGCCTCCGCACACCGACTGTGGGAGTCGTTCGATTCCCCGTGCTGTCGCCAGAACGACTTCCATTCGTCAAATGTCAGCGCCGCCTCGGCCAGCCGCTTACCGTCGAAGTTCGATCGAATTAGTTTTCGGAACGCTCCCTCGGACCACGGACTGGGCACATCACTCTTGTCGCTGACGACGAACGTTCGTGCGGCCGGATTGATGTCGTAGTAGTTGAAGTCGAACCGCTGCGGACCGCTTCGCGCGGCGGGATAGTTCACCTCGATACTCCGAGCGTTCCCGATCAGCAGGTTGCCGAAAAAGCTGTGGTGGTATGTCTTGGTGCGGGCTGACACCTGCCGGATGTAGACCGCTTGCCCAAAGCCGGGAGCATCTTGGGTATTGGCCAGCAGGTTGTTTCGGAACGTGGCGCCCGAGGCGTCGTGGATGTAGACCGCATTCTCATGGTTATTGAGCACGACGTTGTTGTCGACAAGCAAGCGGTCGTAACCGTAGTCGCTCATCTCGAGGAAAATGCCGGCCCGCCCATTGTCGTAAATCACATTGCGAGTGATTCTCGAATTAGGGAACTCGTTGTCTAACCAGATGCCGTAGGTGTCGTAGTTGTGGGCGACGTAGTTCCCCTCGATCAACCCGTCCACAAACAGGTGACACTTAATCCCAGCCTGCTCCCAGCGCTTGCTGCCGAGGAAGTGGAGGCGGTTGTTGCGGAGGATGACGTTGTTGCGGATGACCAGATTGCGAGACCCGCAAGACATGACGCTGGCCGAGCCGTTGTCGAGCAGATAGTTCTCTTCAACCAAGTTGTCGTACGCAGACTCTTCCCTGGTGTGGTTGTTGACGCGCCCCACATCGAGCGCGAAGGTCTTTGCGTAGCGGATCACGTTGCGTCGGATCACCCAGTGGTGTCCCGCCTCGACGCCGACAGCGCCCCGCTGTACGTTGGCGGGCTCCGACCAGAAGTTGGTCGGGTACTGGTTGCCGCAGTGCTCGAAGACGAATCCCTCGACAACGATGTGACCGAGACCACGTTGCTTGGGAGCGAAGATCAGCCGTCTTGTCGTCAGCTCGACCTGGCATCCTTTCAGGTCCCGCTGGCCTGGGTGGAGGAACACCCGTACTGTAGCGGGGTCGTACCACCAAGTGCCTGCTTCGAGTTCGCTCCGCAGCGGCACTTCGCGGAGCGGCACGCCGTCGATGAATACCTGACCGCAGGTGAAGGTGAGCCGGGCGTCTCCTTCGAAGCCCCGCTCTAGTTCTTTCTTACCTTCCCGACGGTGAGGCGTTGACGCAAGCGTGGCCTTCAGCGGGTTGTGAGAATCGACGTACTCATCGCTGCGGTCATCGAACAGAGACTCCTTGGGACAGGCCGAGTAGATTCCCTCCCCTTCGGGCTTCCAGTGAGTCCGCCAGAGGGTCGATCCTTTGACCACCACGCATTTGCCGGGTTCGGCGCGATAGACGATCGGTGCGCCCTCACGACCGCCTCGCGGCGGCGCCACGCGCTCACGATAGACACCCTCACGCACCAGCACGGTGTCGCCGGGCTGCGCCTTGGCGGCGGCAGCGGAGATGTGGTCTTCCCCCCCAAAAAGTGAGCCATTCTGAATGAGAGAATCCCGACGATGGGATTCCGCTCGACTAGACCGTTCTTGACGCCCCAGTTCAGCGGACGCAGCAATGCCCGAATCAAGCCGTGCTTCGTGTTGTCGGTTGAGCCTTGATGCCGAGCTTCGATCCAGCTCTGGACTTGGTGCGGCCTTAGGTCATTGACCTTCAACCGCTTGCCGACGTGCTCAACAAATGAGTGAGCGTACCGCTGGTACCAGAGGTAGGAGGCAGGGGATCGATTGCTCCGCACCCAAGCCAAGTACTGTTCGAGAAGACCGAACATCGTCAGCTTGCTCGAATCAACGCTTGGGGCGTTCAGAAGCTCGACGTACTTGCGAAACGCCGCACCGTAAGAATCGCCCTTATCAGCGACCTTGACGTTCTTGCGGCCAACCGTGGTGTACCAATGGCCATTCTGGCTCCGTCGCCAGGGCCCTTTTCGTGGTCTCGCCAACTCAGTGACTCCAGACGAAGCGTGATTATCGCTTCAGGATTCACTGCACGATTTACTGCACCGAGTCGTATCTTGGGAGCAAGAGAAGCCCCAAGATACGACAAAGCGAAGTCGGGCCGACAGGATTCGAACCTGCGACCTTTTGACCCCCAGGTCGGAGACGCTCTTGTTGGCGATCTCAGACTTATCGCCAAACCCTTTATACGCAACGACTTGCGGTTTTGCAAGACGCCGGCGGACAACCGCTAATCGTGCTGTTTCGGCATCGAAAAGTAGGTAGGAAAAGTAGGTAGAAACACTGGCCGGATTAGTTCTCACAGCAGGCTGTTGCTCGCAGTACTTTGAAGGATTGAGTGAACAGAAGTAAAGACGACTTTTTTGGGACCATCCGCCGGCATCGTGGAGTTTATGAGTCGGCGTTTGCTTTACCGGTAGCATTATGCTACCATTGAAGCATGAGCCAGCCTGTCAAGCTATCGGACGACCTCGTTCTCGACGCCCGCGTTATCGGGGACGTTGCCCAGCGTTCCATCGCCGGGCAAATCGAGTTCTGGGCGCGGCTCGGTCGAGCCGTCGAACCTCTGATGAGTGGCGCCGCCGCCCTCGCGCTGCGTCGCAGCGGAGACGCGAGGCCGCTTTCAGAGCTGATCGAATCGGTCGATTCCGGTGACGGCCGCCAGCGTGTGACCGACTATCTGTCAAAGCAGCCGTTTCCGCACTACGAAGCGGCCGACGGGAAACCAGGCTACTTGGTTCGGACCGATGCCGATGGCAGCCGCACCATCGGGCGCTTCGTCAACCGCGTATTCGTGCAGGCGGAAGAGCCGCGTGTCACACGGAAATCCGCGACGAAGGCAAAGCAGTGAGTGCTCTGCCGTGGCTGGGCGACCGCCCGCTGATGGTCGCCATCGCCGGTCCCAACGGCGCCGGCAAGACGACCTTTTACCACACCCACGTTGCCGCAGCGGGATTGCCGCTCGTCAACGCAGACCAGCTCGCCCTGGAAATGTCGTTGGACGCTTATCATGCGGCAGAGGCAGCCGCTGAGATACGCCGACAGCTCGTCGCCGCCAAAGAAAGCTTCGCGTTCGAGACCGTCTTTTCCGACCCCGTCGGCGAGAAGGTGCGGTTCCTGGAAGAAGCGTCTGCTGGCGGCTACACGGTCGCCTTACTGTTTATCGGCCTGTCATCGGCAAAACAATCGATCGAGCGGGTGTCCATGCGGGTCACTCAAGGTGGCCACGACGTGCCTGACGACAAACTCAAAGCCCGGTACCCGCGGACCTTGGCGAATCTGCGAGCGGCTATGAAGTCGGTCCAGCACGTTCTGATCTACGACAACTGCGACCTCGCCGATCCCTACCGGTTCTTGGCGGAGTACGAATTGGGGAGGAGGGTACGAGCGGTTAAGCCGCTACCGCGCTGGCTATTACTGCGCGGATGAGACCCCGCAGCAAGTGCTAAGGCATTCGACGTTGGTCTATCTCTTCTGCACTCGCACCAAGTGCGCAGGCTGCGATCGTCGCTCAGCATGCAGCCTCACACAGTTAATCGTCGACGTTTAGCTACGCCGAATAAGCCGAGACACAGGGCCAACACAACCGATGAAGGCTCAGGGATAGCGACAACCGTCACTATTGCTGCTTGAGACCCAAACTCGATACCCGCGAGCGAACTGTCCACAAATCCTGTATTAGAAGTGCCGCCGGCAAAGCCGCTGGAGTCGCCGGTCGCGGGAACCAATGCGATAGAAAACTGATGACCGATTGTAGTGGCGGGATCTGCGGGTCCTACCAGGTGTTTTACGGCAAGCTTCACCAAAAGTTTCGAACCGGAGACGGACAGGTCAGCAAAATCATTCGTGCTATCTCCACCGATGAAGGTGTCGCTGGGGAGAACACTCGTTGATACCGTACCAACGGATGACGCCACACCATCATTGGCCGCAAAGCTGTTGCCAGCAAACAGGTAATTTGGGGCACTCAAGAAGGCTTCCGATTCCTCAAGGAACTGGAGCTGGCTAGTCGTGCCTCCGGTTGGAGAGATGCGAAACTCGTAACCAATTAAGTTGACGGACTCACCACTCCCGGAAACAAGTACGGATAACTCTCCCGTGCCGTCAGGAGTAATCGACGCTCCCGAAACCGAAACGGTGTATAGGGGGGCAGCTTGAACAGCATGTGTCATCAGCGATGCGGCAAGCGAACTAAGTGCGATCGCGAGTATGTGGTTTGATTTCAAGGTGGTACTCCAATGTTGAGAAGGTGTTCAGGACACGGCTGAGAATACTGTGGTTAAATCTCTCGTTCGCACTGGCAACTCTTCTCAGGTAATGTACGGCGAATCTTACGTTCTTCAATCCGCGTCAATCATCCAAATGCAAGTCTGACCCAAGCATCCTGCCCCGACCGCGCTGCCATGCGAGGCGATCCAACGCATTGACGCGACCGTCGCCGTTGACATCTCCTTGCAAGTTCGAACCGACTTGGCCAAGGGCGGAGTTGAGTATTGCGAGGTCCATATTGTCAACGTCTCCATCCCCGTCCGAATCTCCCAACATTCTAAAGAATGCCAGTTCGGTTTCCAAGCTACCGTCCCCGTCCAAATCGAGGGCCAGCTTGTAGTACCCGTCGCCGGCCGTACCGTTGCGATCACCGCCCAAGCCGTCTGCACCAAAATCAATCGCGAAGGCCTGATCAATGGCACTGACGCGGTTAGTTAGGCTGACATCCGTACCCGGCCCGCTACCGTCCAAGCCGAAGCGGGTCAGCCTGATCCGGTCGTTGGCGGCATTGCCATCGGCAAGACTGTTCACGATGTCGTTGAGTTGGCTACCCGTGTTGAAGAACACATCCAGGTATCGAATGAACGAACGCTGGTCGGCGCCTTTCTGTACGTCGAAATCGACCACATTGGTCAAGGTTGGCGCATCGTATTTCGCATTGACGACGACGTCCGCCGGTCGGTCGGGGGCGACCTCTGTATTGCCTACCCAGTCCGTCCCCACCGTGAAGAAGCGATACTCGTGGAACGAACCATCGGCTTTGGCCTGATACGTCGTCGAAGCCGAGTGGCGGCCGGCAACGTCTGCACTGCCAGCTTGAACTACGCCAACGCTCTGCACCGGACCGCGATCGATTTGCACAAACACCTCAAACGATCGCAATCCCATTCCACGGTCGGCGCCTGAGAACGAGATATCCAAAGTAGCATCAGCAGTATCAACGGCATCTACTTGCGTTTCAGGAGCGAACAGGTCAGGCACGTAGGTCCAGGCATCGACGCGATTGGCTTTCGACTCAATGTTACCTGCTGTGTCGCGGGCGACGCTACGGAAGTAGTAGATGTGGTTTGGTTCACCGACAAAGGTTGTCGTTGGAGTAGTGGCGGGCAAGGTTTCCAGAAGCCGGAAGGGTGAGCCATTATCCGAGTAGTAGAGGTCGAACGCCGCCAGACCCGACGGAGCGATCCCGCCGGGCAGCAATGGCTCATTCCCTTCTACGTCGATAATAAAGCTATTGAGTTCTTGGCTGAACTCTAGCGTCCGAATGGTGCTCGTCGGCGCCGTGTGGTCATTGAGCCACATTGCCGAGCGTACTTCCGTGCTGACGAGGCCCGCACCGTTCATTACGCCGGCAAGGTTCAGTTGGAAATCATATCGCCCTTCGTCGCCGGTAATCGGCGACAGTCCCGTGAAGCGGAAGGTCTTGCCATCTGGCTGCGGCAAGATCGATACCGTGCCATTGACCAGGTTGGCCCCGCCGTTCCGGGTGATCGAAAGTGCGCTTTTGTTCAGAGTGGCTGCGTCGATGGGCGCGAGGAAGGTCACATCGACGAAGTTGACGGCAGTGCGGGTCCGCTCGGTGGGCAACCCAACAAGGCTCTCCAGTACAGGGGGCGTCTCGCGGACGAACAGGTTCTCAATAAACGCATCCGTTGTGTTCCCTGCTTGATCGATCGTCCGTACACGCAGGCGATGCTGACCGGCGGACGGGAACACGAGGGGCAGTGAGAACGTCGTGCCGCTGATCGTCTGACGGACCAACTCCGTATTTGTCGTCATGTCGCGGATGGCGACGGTGAGGCCCGCCTCACCGAGCGTACCCGCCACCGTCGCTTGGCGGGCGTTGACCATACCGCCAGCCACCGGTCCGCTGAACGTTGATAGCACCAGATCAGCCGCCGGGGCAGGCTGGTCGAGGTCGATTGTCCAAGCCGAGGAAAGCAACCCGACGCCAACATTGCCCGCGAGGTCCCTTATGCCCGTCGCATCGACGAACAGCGTGAAGTCAGCGACCTGCGGAATGGCCGTGAAGGCCTGCACCCAGTTGATGCCGCCGATGCGGTAGATATTCGCGCCTCGCGACTCGAAAGTCACCCGGCTGTCACCGGCAATCAGGTTTTCGGCGCCGCCGTCGCGGGTCAACCGCAGGTCGCCAATATCGAGCGTGGTCAGGTCGATCGGTTCAGAAAACTCGACATCGATCTGCTGCACAACGATGTTGCGAGGATTGGTGGCGGGGTCGATTACGTTGAGCAACTGAGGCGCAGTCTTGTCTAGCGTCCACTCGGCAGTTGTCACCCCCAAGCCAGCATTCCCGACGGCATCTTGCACGCCCGCAGAATCGATTACGAAGCGATAGGCGCCGTCGGCGCCGGTTAGGCGAGTCAGGTTGCCGACTCGGTAGGTGCGTTCGCCAACCTGGGAGATGGTCACTTGGGAGTCGATGAGCTGTGTTCCGCCGCGAGTCAGCGAGATGTCGCTTGCCGTCAAACTCGACAGGACGATCGGTTTCGAGAAGACGATGTCGATCGATGCGGGACCGGCAGTCACCAACCCGTCCGGTGCCCCGAGCAATGAGATCAGAGCAGGCGCCGTCTCTCCCTTGACCCAGCGATACGACTTCACGCCGGCGCCAGCGTTACCGACTTGGTCGGTGACGCTAGTGGCGTTGACACTCACTTCGTAGACGGCGTCTTGAGCCGTGAAGGGGGCCAGTCCGCTGATGCGATAAGTTGACCCTGAAACTGCTGCGATGGTGACGCCCGTTAGGGCGACCGGCGTACCGTTCTTCGTGAGCAGCAAATCGGCTGAATCGAACGTGGCGTCGTTGAGCCGCTCAGTAAAGGTCACATCCACCACGTCGATTGTTTGCGTCGTTGGATTGGGAACAACACCGGCAAAACTCGCGACCTCGGGACCGGTCAGGTCTCCATTGGAGAAGACGAACGTATAGCTGCCTGTGCTGTCGAAGTCGAGCAGGTGGATATTATCTTCCAGGACCGGGCGCTGGCCGAGGCCAATGAAGGTGCGGTCGGTCTGCCAGAAGTTGTCCTTCGGAATCGCTGTGCCGTCGGAACGCAAGACGCCAACGAGCGTCAGGTCACCAAGGCTCGGGTCGGCCATCTTGAGGTACGACCAACCCTCGGCCATGTCGGCAGTTACTTCGATGCGGAAATCTCCCAGAACTGGGGCCGAGTCGATTACGGCGTTCGAGCCGAGTCCCACGTTGACGACGCTTCCATTAGAGAGATAAAGCGTATCGGGAAGATCGCTGGGATCGGCAAGGTCATTGACGAGGAAATCGGGCAGTCCGTCGCCGCCATCGACTTGGCTGGCGTTGGTAACGTGGATCAGTTCGTGAATCTGAACCGAACGCACCAGCGAGAGGCTATCTTTTGCGATGGCGCTTGTCTCACCCGCCCCAACCTCGAAGGATTCAATGTTGCCTAAAGGCGAAAGGTATTGGAATGAAACGTCGTAGTCTACGAACAAGCCCTGCAAAGTCGACTCCAGCTTCCATTCTGCAATGGCAATAGCACCAGGATTGACGCTTCCAAAATTCGCTGTCAGCGAACGCTCGACCTCTCCGCCATTAACTTTTGTCCCAGTAATCTCGAAGTCAATCAACAGGCCTTTCTCATTCTCGATAATCTTTGGCTGAGCGGATTCTATCCTAAGGTTTCGTGCAACACCGGCGCCGTCGTTCTTTACAAGAACCGCCAGTGTGAATGGCTCAGCAGACTCGACCTCATCTGTAAATGGATCGTCGCTGATCACGTCCCGCTGCAAAAAGTAGTCGAGCTTAAGTTCAGGTTGCGGAACGACCGTGATAGACGCAGGCGACAGGGGAACTCGAACGACTACGCCTGCTTCATTGTAAGTGAGAGTACCGCCTACGAAATACTGCGTCGGCGTGGTGCCGGCGGCTTCCAGAGTCGGAATGATCGTCCATTCAGACGCTCCCGAGGAGAGTGCGGATAGAACTCCAAAACCGTCCACATCTGTAATCCCTGATAGTTCAGGTGAGCCAATCGCAAAGCGATCAGTGACATCGAACCCATTTACATCGATGATAACAATATCGACGCCGATGCCTTGCAGTGACTGAGAAAGGCCATTGTTTAGTTCCAACGTCGCTTGAAATCCCTGTCGTGTTTGGACAACATCTTGTTGAATCTGAAGTTGCACCTGGGCACAAACGCCGGCATCGACAGTGTCCGGCGTTCCCACTCTTCTGAAGTCTTCAAATAGTTGTTGCCAATCCTCGCTGGCAACTGAATTCAGATCAAGATCGTCACGATTGAGTAACCTTTTTAGTTCGTCTAGGTTTGCGAATCCCAAATCCGAGACAAGAGTTTCCTGGTCAAAGAAGGCCGCGGGGCTCGTATCAATGACTTCACCAGTCACTGGGTCTACGGGCATCGTCCTGCCGAAAGCAGAAGCGAACGCTGCGCCGCTTCCAGCAAAAGTGCGAGCTTGTGCCGCATTTGCAGCTCCTGGGGGGCCGCTATCTGCGGTGCTGTACGACCACTTGAATCCTGGAAACACAGGCTCTGACACCTCGAACTTTACCTTGGTTCCTTCCAAGAGCCCCAAGAGCGACGCTGCATCAGAACTTACGATTAATTCAAAGCTACCAAACAACTCTACCTTGCCGATCTCCACACTTGCGTTGAAATCGGCTTCACCATTGTCGAAGCAAATCTCAGCTTTGCCAGTGGCTGTAGCTCGAACTCCGCCGGCTACTTCAGCACCTAGTTTATACTCGACTCCGAGATACGATACATCGATTACAATGCCTGCCAACAGGGCTGTCTCTAGTTTGCCGGCTACCTTGAGTCCGCCACATCCAGTGAAGTCAGTCCAATCGTCGCACGCCGTAGTCGCACTTAGATATCCAGTCCCCTTCAAGTCACCTAACAGAAAAAGGCCGGCCTCTAGTTCGGCCGTCACTACTGCACCAACTGGGAACATATCCTTTGGAAAGAAGCTTGCAACATCGATACTTCCTCCGAGCAGAGGCTGTTTGAACTTTGCCAATCCTACAGAGACCTCACCCTTAGCAACGAGTTTGGAGCCGACTTCAACACCATCCTCACAGCAGGTTTCCCAACTAACTTTCCCGCTAATGCTAAGGCCTAGATCTTCAACAGGTGGAGCGAGCTTCAACAGGTTTGCGGCCGCATCGACTATTTTTTTCGCAACCCCTTCGTTTTTTACACTTAACTCCCATTTGTCTTCTTCACATTCCTGGCAGTCGACGTCAGGAGACCTAATTGTAACCGGGTTAATCCCACCGGGTCCTGTCTGTGTAGTGGGAGTTTCAGCCCGCGTCGGTCGAAATACGGTAGGCGAACCAACGGGGCAGTTTCCTTCGACATTGATTATCAATACTTCGGCGCAACGGTAGACATTGTTGGGGCCACACTCGTAGGTCCAACACACGATTGCCGTTATAGTACAAGGCACGGTTGCCGTTAAGGCGGCTGCAACCCGAGGCCCTTCCAAAGTGGTCGTCTCACTTGCTGAGTGTGCAGCAAAGAGACCAGTAGCCGGCACGTCAGCAACGACATCAAAATCGGCGATTCGTCGCACTGTAACGGGAACTGACCTGCCCCCTTCAAAAGCGTCCACACTTGGAGCGAGACTCCATTCGGTGGTCGCCAATCGAAGGAGGGGATTCCGATGGGACGAGGAACGAAGTTCAAGCCCGAAGAGATCATCGCGAAGCTGCGTGAGGCCGAGG
>JBGSRO010000026.1:0-43157 GCA_041737535.1 Pirellulales bacterium
GGTGCGGTAGCATGGCCAAAAATCGTTGTCGAAATCGGCCGCGCGGTATGGTAGAAAGGGGGAAAACAAAAACGTGTTCGATGCGCTGCACGGGATAAGCCGGCAAGTGGTTCTCGGCCATCGTCGCTGATTTCTCCGCAATCAGCATCGTTTCGCGGAGCGAAACGCGACTATGCTGCCGGAACGGCGGCTGGCGCCTTGTTCCGGCCTCCAGTTAGGCTCCCTGCAAAATGGTGGTGATGGGTTTTGATCGTAATGAACCAATTGGTCGCGCAAAACCCAGGGACGAAAGTCACCCGCCATGTCAAAAAACGACTGGAAAACAAGGCGTTTTTGCGATTTCGGCGAGAGACAAGATTCGGGGTTTTGAACGCTCCAATCGTGTTGGCGATTTCGCGATCAAAACGATCAAAACCCCGGGGCAATAACGAGGGCGGGAGCGGGCCGAAACTACAAAAATGAAAGAAGCGTGTTGACTCCGGTCGCTGACGCTCGCGGCTCGAAAGAGGGCAGGCTCACACTGGCAGCTAGAATTTCCAGCGGAACTCGCCGCGGACGCCGCTGATGTTGTTGCTGTTGTCGAGCCAACCGTGCATGGCGTCGAAGCGCAGCAGGTGGGCGTTGGAGATCGGCACTTGGTACCGAGCACCGATGCCATACTGATCGCCGGGGGCGTTGCGGTTGGGGTCGTTGCCCATGACACCCAGCGCGGCGGCTTCGACGATCAGTTGTTGGTCGAAGTTCTCGCCCAGTAGGTCGACCCCCAGCGCCGCACCGAATGTGTCGTTGCCGGTGGCGTCGAGCGTGGGATAGCCGGTGAGTCCATCGACTTGAAACAGAATGCCCGTGTTGAACAGCACATCGCCAAACGCGGCAGCCCGGGCGGCCGGTTGGGGGCGACCGAAGCCGGCGAAGAAGTTGCAATAGGGAATCACGTGATAGGGGTTTTCGCTGATGAGAGAATTTTCGCAAAGCAAGAGCACACCATCGGCCGTGCGGAGGTCTTCGGGACCATCTTGGCCAAAGTTGATGATGGCCCGCAGCGAGTTGCTGACGCGATTGAAATAGCGCCTTGTGTAGGAAGTACCAATGTTGTGGTAGCTCCGGCCGCGTCCGTCGGTATCGTCGACGAAGGCGTAACCGATTTCAAAATAACCACCGCGCGATTCGATGAACGTGGTCGCACCGAACAGTCGAGCGGCATCTTCGTCGGCGGGTTGGGCGAGGGTCGAGACGTTGTCGAACGCCGCGAAGAAAGTGATGTCGTAGTTCGACCAATCGAAGCGAGGATTGTTGCGAGCTGGCAGCGTTGCCGCCACGCCCCACATGGCGTCTTGCATCCAAATGCCGTTTTGGAAGAGCAGTGGGATGAGTCCGATGGCGATGGGCATGTCGAAGTTCGAGTAGGTATGCTCGGCACCACCGAGCATGTAGCCGAGATCGCCCTCGAAGAAGAGCGTGTCGGCACCATCGTCGAACAAGTCGAATTCGTTAAAGAACTCGCCATTCTCGAACCGCATGAACTGGCCGTTTTCTTGAAAGGGGTTCAAGAACATATGAAAGCGCTCGGTCGAAGTGACCCAAAAATCGACATCGAGATTAAGCCGATGGGCAAGGACCGAGGCGTCGTTGGCGACGTTGTTGTTTTGCGCCACACCGACGCGATAGTCGCCATAGACGTACAAACGAGGCGACGTTGGATTGGTCGGCCCGAACAGATCGCCCGGCGGCGGCAACTCGCCCGCTCCATAGAACGGCACGGGCCACTCGACCCACGGCCGCTGTGTCGGCACAAGCGACTTACCGCCGTAGATGCCGATGTCGTCGTAAGGTGCCCACGGCAGATGATCGTAAACCGGATCGCCACTGAAGTCGTCACTCGAATAACACGACAACTGCGAACGACAGTCGAGCAGGGGGGGATGCTCAACGACATGAGACTCGTCGTCTTTCGCTTTGTCGCCAGTTTCGCCCGCATCGCAAGGAGCAATTGCACCACGCTCGAGCGGAGGAGGCGGAAACATCCCAAAGCGACCAACCGATGGTTGATAAACCGATGGCAAGCAAGGATCCCAAGCGACGTAAGTCGCACCGCCCGAAGGAGCCATGCTACTTGGTGGCTTCGGGAAGAGGGCTTGTTGCGCGGGGCAGGGGGGGGCGCAGCATGGCAACATTGCGATGGTTAGCAGCAGCGTTCGTGTTGTCGAACAAAGGGGAATCACTCGACGACAAACTCCGCGCTGTAGGGATGAATGTCGAGAATGCCTTCGTTCATCGAACGCTGCATTTCGATCGTCGAGTCGCAGAATCGCATGAAGTAAATCGGTTCGGTGCGGCTTCGCATCCGGAAGCTCAATCGATAGGTGCCCGGCTTGCAAAGGGCCTCGGCCGGTATTTTGTATTTCACACGTTTGACACCCAGCGGAGCAATCGAGCGGCTTTCCATGCGAATGAACGGGGGGTGGTTCGTGACCGATGTCGGAATCGCCCCTGGGCGGAGGAAAGGCAATTGATCGAAATCGACGTTGACGGGCAGATAAAATTCCCGGTCGGTGCCCGTCGCCCCGGTGATCAAGAACATCGTTTGCAGATTGAACAGTTGGGAATCGAACGGCGCGATACCCCGCCTCACGTCCTGACTGTGGATGTCGCACAAGTCCCCCCAATGATCGGTATAGCCGGTTTCCCAAACTCGCTGGCCATCGGGGTCGATCAACACGACGTTGGCCCACAGTTGTGGTTGGGCACCGAGCGAAGCGGTCGGCAGGTTGTGGCCTTCGTTGGTGTTCGACACGTGGTAATGGAGCACCAAGTCGCGCCCCCGTTGTGGCGGCGACTTGAAGAACGGTCCATCGACATGCGAGCCATTTTCCATGACCTGGCGTCGCAGCTCGGTCTTGCGGGCGAGCCGCTTCTGGTTGTCGTCGACGATGTCGCGGGCGTCGTAGCGGTCGTCGACGTCGGCCCACACCTGGGGGAACTGGACAACAATCTTGCCATCGTCGATGGCATCTTCGAAGTCGTCGGTCCCCCAACCGGCCCGCCAATCGAACAACAACCACTCGTCCATCGTCCACCGGCTGGCGTCTTTATGGAAAGGAAAGATGCCCGGGTGAGCAATCGAGTAACCGGGGCCATAGAAGGTGTGGTTGCCATGCTTGCGGGTGTCGCACACGGTTTTTTCGTTGACCACGGCGATCGCACAGACTTCGTAGCCGCTCGCGATGCCGGGCACCTTGCCCATGTGGCAGTCCTGGCAACTGATGCCCTTTTTGCGGGCCGGCGACTGGCGGTATTGTTCCCACACGACTTCGAGCTTGATGCCGGGGTGAACGGCCACCTGGTGGCACGAGGTACAGAACTCGCTCTTGCCGAGCTGGTCGAAGTAACGCCCCTCGCGGTGAATCGCCTGGCCGGGGCCTTTTTCGTCGGGCGATGTCTTGGCCTTGTAAGTCGACGCATCGGCGATGGCCTTGGCGACCCCGTCGCCGCCGATGCCTCCGTAAACGGGGTCATAGATATCGCCGGGCTCGATGCGGCGATCGCCGTTGCTCTTGGTGTAACGCGAAGTCACGCGATGACAGGCGATGCAGGTCACTCCCTCGCGTTCGACCTGCGAGAGATTCCAGAGCGGTTCGTCCTGGCCGACGTTCATCGCTGTCGCGACCGGGGCGTGGCACCGGTAACAGAAATGGCCAACTGTTCCTTGGCTCACCGCCCGAATCTTTTGTTCAAACTTCTGGAACATGGGGGAGACGAATGCATAGGCGTGGCTCGAAATGGCCCATTCGTCGTAGATTTTCTGGTGGCAGGTCGCGCACTCTTGGGCCGACGGATAGCAGTTTTTCGCCAACAACTCGCGATGGGCCAGTTCCCCCGCCAGTCTGGCGGCGTCGCTTTTGGTGGGCGAAGCTGGGTTTGCCGAGGAGCCGTGCGGCGCGGGGAGCCGACCCCCGACCGGGTCGAAGCCAAGTTCGCGATCCTCCTCACGAATTGGCGGAGCCCCAAAGGGCGAGCCGTAAGCGTCAGCGCCCGGAGCAACATCCGGAGCAACCGTCAATGGAATAGTTGCGTCAACCGGTGGCGTGAGCGCTGGTCCGGGCACATCGACCGGCATTCGCTCTACGCGATTTTGGTTAACCGGCTCCCCAGTATCGACTGGCGGGGCAATCTCGATCGAACCGGCAGGTGGGTCGGGGGGGCGAGGTTCGCTGACGGTCGCGGCGGGCTTGTCTTCGGGGACATACCAAGAGTTGGGGGAAACCAGCCAATCGCCACCAGCTTGGGCGACGCGAATGCCCGTGATCCGCCCGCCGGCGGCTAGGCCGCTAGCGGCGGTTTGGTGAGGAGCGTCTAAATCTAACGTAGCGGAAGTCGCCAAGACTTTCGGCTGCGACTCGATTTCTTGCCGCCAAGCGTGGGCCGCTTGGGGGCAGATGGTGGCGAGTTGCGCTTCGAGCTGGGTGGCGGCGGTCGAGACGGCCCAGTCGCGGCAATGCCCCGGAGGATCGGGAGAGACTGGGGTTGCTGTGTTTTGTTGTGGGGGGAACGCAGTGCTGGCGATGGCCAGCGCAGCGATGCTCCCCACGACGCAAACGAACGTCGTGTGGCGAAATCGCGGGCCGCGATGTGCCTTCCCTGGCATAGATTGCTAGCAACGATGTCGAAGTGGTTGTCATCGAAGCGGCTCGAAATCGGGTCGATCCGCATGTGTACACAGGCTGACTATCGCCAAAAAGCTGGTTTGATCGACGGCATTTGTGGTGCAAGTCATAATGGGGACGTAACCGCCAGAGTTTGCCAAATCAGAATTGAGCCGTCGGCGCTAGCCGCGGGTTTCTTTGCCAAATCAGAATTGAGCCGTTGGCGTTAGCCGCGGGTTTCGAGCGAGTCGCCTAAGTGATTTCATGTGATATTCACCCGCGGCTAGCGCCGACGGCTCATGTGACAGTCACCCGCGGCTAGCGCCGACGGCTCGAGGCGCGCATAAAAAAACCCCGGTCACAACTGACCGGGGTTTTGTGGGTTTTAACTGTACTCAAAGACCGCTTAGCGACAGTGCTTAGCGACGACGAGCGTAACCAACCAGGCCGACGAGGCCGAGGCCGACCAAAGCGAAGGTCGAAGGCTCAGGAACCGCGGCCGAGAGGGCGATGTCGAAGGTACCGCCACCTTCGACTGTCAGCGTCAAGATGTCGCTAAGAATCGTACCAGGGGGCAAGGCCGAAACATTGGGAATGCCCTGCAGAGTAATCGGAAGCGAGCTACCGTTAGCGTAGCTACCGGCCAGGTTTCCAATCGCGAAAGGCGAGGCAAGACCACCAGCAAGCGAGGCACCGGTGATGACCAAAGGTCCGTCGGTGATGTCAAGCATGATGTTGGTCATGAAGTCTTGCGAGAACGAAGGCGAACCAGTGACCACGAACGAATCGGTGTTAAGAACCGGGTTGTTCATCATGCTGTCGAGCATAAACGATCCACTAAACGTTGCAGGTGGATCAGTCGAAATGATACCGTTCGCAATCGTAAAGTTGTACCCGACCGTCGCATCAGAGCGAAAAACGAGTTGGGCAAACGGTGTGATTTCCAGCTGATTTTGCAGACCAAAACCGCCTTGCAAAGCAAAGCCGAACGACGTGAGATTAGCAGGGTTGATGGCGGGAGCCTCAGTCGAAGGAGTGCCGGTGCCCACTTCTGTAGCAGCTTCAAGCACAAACGCACTGTTGTTGAGGAAGTAGCTGTCGATCGGGCTAGGGACTTGGCCAAAACCCGCCGCCGAAGACTGCAACGGAGTTGGTCCGAATCCACCAAAAAGGCGTTCGTTGTGCAACGCACCGTTGCCGCCGATAGAGCCGCTAAACAATGATGCATTTGCGCTAGGATTACCCGGGCGGAGGCTTACAATCGAAGCTTGCACCGAAACCAGACCTTCGCTGGTACCGACGGAAACAGGATCGCTAACCATCAGTTGATAAAACCCATCGTCACTCGTTGCGACGATTTGGGCAGCTTCTGCGTTCGCTAGGCAAAACAGTGCCGCCAAAGACAGGAATGAAAATTTCTTAATCATCAAAAAAGTTCCTTAATACAGTTGTAATGTTGCTCACGCTGCAGTGAGCAGTCGCGAGGTGTGTTGTCGTTCAGCTTTGAAAACTCGTGCTTTGGCTCTTAGCCATCTAACATCAAGCTTGCGATTGTATCGCCGACTTGAAACTAGACTCGAACTGCATTAGCCACCACCTATTATGAACAATTTCTAAGTCAACAACCTAACCACAAGACAATACGATGTTTGCTTCGCGACTAGCCTTGGAAGCGGCGTCGGCCCAGGATTCCGAATCCTGCTACTGCTAGACCGCAGAGTGCGAGGGTATTTGGCTCTGGAACTGCACCAACTTGCAACGACCCCGGAAGCGGAACTGATAGAGTGAAATTAGACGAAAATACACCAGCGTCGGAGACGTTGACAAAGCCATCTCGGTTGAAGTCACCGGTACCTTGAGCATCGGCCGTCCCCAAGCTAAAGCGATTGGAGAAAACGCCAGCATCAGAAAGATCTACTCGACCATCGAGATTGAAATCACCCGCAACCCCAAACGACCCCGTTTGAGTAAAGGCCATATTGGCTTGCCAAATCCGAGCACCAACGACCATATCCAAGCCAGCGTCATAACCGCTGAGGCTGAACACACCAACGTCGTCGCTGATCGTAAATTGGTAAGCAAGAGTACGACCCGATAGCAAGCCGGTCGTCGGGAAAGCTACTAAATCACCGGTGCTCCCGAGTGCTGCAAAAGTTTGCGTTAACGATGACTCGACAATGATGCCGGTCCCTGCGGTCACTTCGCCAGCCGGGGTGCTGAATGGAGAAAAACCTGGGTTTGTGATCGGTGCGCTGTTGTCGTCGCGGAAGTCATCAGTAATTGTCGTTGTGGGATCACCGACAAAGGTTGGCACAGCACCGCCCTGCGGATTTAGTGAGGTGAGACCCAGCTCGAACACGATGGAACTTGCGTCGGCAATCGTGTCGTTATTTGTATCGACGTTGTAGAGTGCAGGATCCGGCGTGAGAAAAACTCCGAAGGTTCGCTGTCCAGCCGAAAGCCCGGTTTGGACGATGTCAATGGTTGGTTGGGCGAAAGCCGGGGCGGCCATCAGGCAGCAAGCGGCAACAGTGCAGGCAAAACTCTTGAGTGACATTAGTAATCTCCACCCTCGCTGAAAATGAAAATGATCGTAAAGGAAACAAACAAAATTGGTTTACTAGAAGTTAAACAGGCCGGAGGCAGCACGTCAAGCATTTTCTGGCAAACTTTTTCAAAAGATAGCCATGCTTAGAAAGAATGGCCGATTGTCGCTGCTTACCAAAGAGTGCCCGGCTCAATTCCTCGCCCGATTGGCTGAGCCACGAGCGAGGCGTTGGACGATCAGGCTGTTTAAACCGTTCTAGTAATCCGGCAGTAGTCTTGACCGATTTCTAAAAGGAGTCTTTGAGGAAAAGGTCGGGAACCGCTTTTACATACAACACCGGAAAGATTCGCAAACCTGACGTTGTTTCAACGTTCGATCTGACAATTCGTCCCCGTGTTGTTGTCAAGCGGCCACCAGACGGGCAGCGAGTCGAGTGGCCTGACGAACGGCATTATGTTTGGTTAATCAGTGACTGTCAAGTAGTTTCTCCGGGGTGCTGAAAGTTTTTCCAAAGTTTTTTGTCGCTGGTCGATTCGACCTCGTTTCGACCTCGTTTTTCCGCGACGGCGTCGTCGATGGCGTCGTCGAAGCTGCACGCATTCTAATCTGTGAAAAGAGTGCGCCAACCACTAAAAGTGTTAAGATTAGATGAGTTTTTGCTGTCGGTTCAGGAACGACACTCGCGCCCGCCGTCGGGCCCAAACTTCCCGATCCGGTGTTCGTGGTCCCGAATAAACTTCGCCAAACGCTGTAATCGGCGGCCGTGATGAAGCCATCGCCGTTACCGTCGGCACCCGTGCCAAGGGGGACAGCACTCCCTAGCGTGTCGCGCCAGACGGTGTAGTCGGCGGCGTCGACGAAGCCATCGCCGTTGAAGTCGCCATTGGCGAAGTTCGAGCGAAGAATGCTGGTCACTGTCGTCGACAAGAAGTTCGATCGCGTGCCAGCCGTGGTGCTGTTACCAACGCTTGTCAAAACAACGCCTGCGGCCGATTGTCCTTGCGAGACAAAAAAACTTGGGTTCGTTCCGTTGCTAAACGTGCCTGAAATAAGCGATGCGGCGAGATCCCAGTCGGAATCGCCAAAGGTGTCGCCGGTGGCCCAGGGGATGTTAATGGGATTGGCAAGCGTCGCGAACGTGGGGCCGAGCGAAGTGGTGTTCGCCATTTGACCGGCAAAAGCGGGCGAGCCATTTTCGAGTGTGCCGATGCCGTAAAAAATCGTCTGTTCGCCCGGCGTGTTGACGATCGGTTGTTGGCCGAGCGTGATTTGGTAGTGAGTGAGTTGATTGCCCGGGCCGAGTTGCGGCGCCACGCCTTGCAGTTGCAGTCCGCCACTGCCGGGGTTGCCGTTGATGGTGGCGGTGGGGGCTTCGTGAGCGATGGCCCCATTGATGCCCGCTAGATTGATCAGAAGGGCATAGATGCCGCTGTCGGAGCTTTTGCCAACAACTTCCCAAGTGCCTCCCGAATTGAGGTTTGTCGGGTCGTTGTAGAAAACGTTGAGCGAGAGGTCGATTTGCTGTGCCCGTGTCGCTGAACTTGCGAAAAACAAGCAGCAAACGAAGAGGAGCGCGGCCACGAGGCGGTTGCCTTCGCAGGCCCTGAAGTGGCTTGCGAGCGTGGCCGCCGGGCGAAGGGATGGAGTCGTCACTTGCGACACGAGAAACCTCAAGATGGCTGAGAATAGCGATGAATGTTGAACGATGAGCGAATCGCTCGCGACCGGCGTTTTGGCCCATTGCCTGCCCGGAATGTTCCTGCGAGAAGTCTGTTCCTGAGCCTTTAGTGTACTCACAGGTGCGAATGGCTCAAGGATTTTAATGGGAAAAGGGGGAGCGGGGAGCGGGGAGCAGGGAGCAGGGAGCAGGGAGCAGGGAGCGGGGAGCAGGGTGCGGGGAGCGGGGAGCGGGGAGCGGGGGCACTGTCGAAGCGAAGGATTTACTTGGTTTCGCTCGCGAATGCGTGAAAGGTGGCGGAGACGACGTGTTGCACCAGCGTGGTCGTGATAATCGGGACAATCAGCAAGGGTTCGCTGGCGAGTGCTCCGGCGGCCAGCGCGAGTGCGAGGCCCGTGTGTTTCATGCCGAGCGCGTAGCCGATGGCGCGGGTCGTGGGAACATCGACTTTCGCGCGTAAGGCCAGCGCGACCAAGTGACCGCTCACGCAGACGAGGCCGCTGATGAGGAGTGTCGCTGGCAGCGCCGCTTTGATCTCGGTCGCTGCTAGTTTGGGGAGCGCGATGGCGGCATTCATGTAGTTGAGCAGCAGCAATGCCGTGGCGCTGGCGACGATCAAGAAAGCCGTGTGCCGTTGCTCGACCCATCGATCGCCAGCAATCGCGCGAGTGAGTAGCCCGGCGAGGGTGGGGAGCAAGACCCAGACGATAAAACTCACACCGGCGAGTTGCTGTGTGAGCGCGCGGAGCATGGTGTCGTGTGTGCCATCGAGGGGTGTGCCGAGCGCGCGCAGTGCGAGCGGAACCATCCAAGGCGCGACGACAATCGAAATCACAATCAGCGATAAGCTGAAACTCAAGTTGCCACGCGATTGCTGTGTCCAAGCGGCTGCCGAGTTAGCGACCGGCATGGCCGCGACGAGGGCGAACCCGACGGCAAGGGGAAGGGCAATTTCGTCGTCGCCAAAACAGACAAGCAACTGCGATGCGACGCGCACCACGAGAGTGGGGACAATCCACACAGCCGCGACCGACCCCGCGAGTAGAAGCGGTCGGCGTGCGACATCGACGATCGATCGCCAATCGACCGCCACAGCGGCCGCGTACAGCAACACGGCGACGAGCAATTGGGCCATTGTCGGCGCGAGCCATGTTAGTTGGCTCGGCGCGATTGGCAGTTCGTGGAGCCACACGCCCGGCGCTGGCAAGAATCGCCCCGCGACGTAGCAAGCGACCAACAGCAGCGGCAGCTTGTGGCGAGCGAAGATCGAGCGAACGCTGGGCATTGGGGGGAGTGGGGTGTGAATCTCTTGGCGGGTTTTGCTACGGTCGGATGATGGTTCGCCCGGCGTGCTTGCCGGCGAGCATGTTCGTGACTTCGTGGCCGACGCCAGCGAGTGTGGTTTCGTTGATCCAGCAGTCGGGGAGCGTAGTGTGCCATTCGCTTGATAGCCTTCGCCAGATTTCTAGTCGCGGCGCGCGGGGGCATTTGGCCGAGTCGATGCCTGCGAGCGTGATGCCGCGGAGGAGAAACGGATAGACGTTCAGCGGCAAGTCGGTCCCCGCGACGAGGCCACAACAGGCGACAACGCCCCGGTAGTTTGTGCTGCGGACGATGCGGGCGAGTGGCTCGCCCCCGACGGTGTCGATGGCCGAGGCCCACCTGGCGGCGAGCATTGGTTTGCTTAAGTCCTCGACTTCAAGCACCTCGCGACCGACGACTTTTGCGGCCCCCAGCGCGAGTAAATCAGCGACTCGATCTTGCTTGCCAGTGACGGCGACGACTTCGTAGCCAAGATGCGCGAGCAGGCGAATACTCCAGACACCGACACCACCGGTCGCACCCGTGACCAGAATCGGTCCGCCGTTTGGCGTAATATCACGATCGACGAGTGCCGAGACACACTGAGCGGCCGTGAACCCGGCGGTGCCAAGGGTCATCGCATGGCGAGTGTCGAAAGCGTCGGGCAGGGGGACGACCCAATCGCTCGGCACGCGGACTTGTTCACTCCACCCGCCCCATTGGGGGGCGCCGAGCTCGTAGCCTGTGACGAGCACCTTTTCGCCGGGGTGCGGGCGCGGCGAGCCCGTGCTATTGACAAGAATCGTCCCCGCACAGTCGATTCCCGGCACATGGGGCAAGATCGGGGCAACGCCCGGATGGCCCGTGGCGGCCATCGCGTCCTTGTAGTTGAGACTCGACCACTCGACGGCGATGTCAACATGGGCGTATCTCGACGCTGGCAAGTCAATGTTATCGACCTTGCCGAGTTGATTCCGCCCGTGAACGACGAAGGCTTTCATGTGGTTGATCCTCGGCACCAAGCAGGGAGTAAGGAGCAGGGAGACTCAATGTATTTCCTCTCCCTGTTCTCTGCTCAATGAGGCGAGTTCGATCGGCAGCTCGTCGATCTTCGCTGCCAGAATGAAGTCGTTTTCGCTCAGTCCGCCAATTGCGTGGGTCCAGACTTCGACACTGACGTTGCGATAGCCTTCGATGTGCAAGTCGGGATGATGACCATCCGCTTCGGCCAACTCGGCACACTTGTTGAAAAATGCCATGCCGGCCATAAAATTCTTGACCTGCCAGTCTTTGCGGATCCGCTGGCCTTCGTGAGTGAGTCGCCAGCCTTTGTGCTCGGCAAGCTGGGCCTTGGCCTCGTCGGGCGAATAGGGATCGACACCCCCTTCGCAAGGTTTGCATTTCTTTTTGGTGAGCGTGTCGCAAGTTTGTGTGGACATGGTGGCGAGTGGGGAATGATGATTGCGGAATGCGGAGTGACGAACAGGCGAGCCGGAAGCGTCAGCGCCCGAAGTTCGCCGGTTCGGCCTCATTCTACTCGACTGCTTCCTGCACCAACACCAACCACTTGGTGTCTCGCCCCGCTTCATTGCGGCGAGAGATCACCACCGGCTGCACAACGCCGCGAAACTTCCGCGTGCTGCGGCCCAAAGGGTCGGCGTAGTTGGTGACTAATCGGGGCGAGTCGCTCGAAGCGGGTTGTGCTAACAGCGTTTCGATTTGTGCCAGCAACTTAGCGTCGATTCGCAGCGGGGGTTTGCCCGGTTGACGCGAGGGGAGTTCGTTGTGGTGGAGGATCAGCCCGCGCCTCGCAAGCTCTTCGATGTAGTCGGTTCGCAAGTCAATAAGCACGACTTCGAGTCCCCGGCGGAGCTCGTTCTCAAGGACCCTGAAGTCTCCCAGGTCGACACTCATCGCGAGTACGCCGACCACCTCTCGGTCGGCGGCCAAGTCGGCTCCGTTACGGATCGGGACACTGAAGGCCACCTTAAGTTGGCCGGTGGTGGTGCTCTGGTAAACAGTCGATTGATGCGGAGCCGCGATTGGCGGCACATTTTTGGCGTCGACTGGCAGCGGGGTTTCTTGACCGTTGAAATAATCGCGGTGCGAATAGTCCTGTCCCCGGCTGTCGGCCGAGCGCGGCGCGCGAGCGACTTGAATCCCTCGTTGGCTGTTGATGAACCAGCTTTCGGCCGGTGTTTCTTGGTTGTGGTCGAGCAATTCACGATCGATCCAGCTTTGCAGTGGTTCCCACAGCGAGCTGTCGCCCGGTTCGCGCGCGATTTCCGATAGCTGCTTTTGCAACAAAGGAGTCGTACTCAGTTCGCCGAGGATGCGAAACCGCTTGTCGATCTCGCGCGCGACCTCGCGGGCGGCGAACTTGGCAGCCGTGTCGAGTTCGCCCGCGCGCGCGGCAAGGACTTGCTCCTGACCGGCAGTCGCGAAGTATTGCCAAGCGGTTACCGCGCCGCCGGCCAGCAAACCAATCGCGACGATGCTCGCCAAAACCGACGGCCAACTGCGCCTACCGGTCGACGTTGACAGCTTCTGCAAGCGTCCGGGCGATGTCTCGCTGGAGGGGCTCGAACCGGCGAGTGTGTCGTAGTACGACGAGCCCATCGCGCGGCCTCCGACCTTGTGTCCGCGTACGCGATCGACGAGTGACACGACACGCTGTCCCGCGCAAAATGGCGCGAGCGCTTCGGCCACTTCGCCCGGCGTTTGAAAGCGGTCGTCGGCGTGCTTCGCCAGCATTCTCGCGAGCACCCCGTTCAGCTCGCGTGGCGCACCGACTTCCATCGGCAGCGTGGGCACCGGGGCCAGCTCGTGGGCTCGCTGGGGACGCAGGTCGCTGTCGTAGAAAGGGGGTCGCCCGGCGAGCAGGTGATAGAGCGTGCAGCCAAGGCTGTAAATGTCGCTGCGAATGTCGACGCTGCTGGTCAGCCATTGTTCGGGCGACATGTACATGGCGGTTCCCATCGCGCCGATTCCTTTCGCATCCTGATCGAGCCTCGTGAGGCGGTCGTCGTCTCCCGTGACCAGCAGCGCGAGACCCAGGTCGAGAATTTTCACGAGTGGTACTCGGCCATCGGGACTCTTCGAACCGCTGCCCCCTGCCGACCCGCTCCCGCCGGGCGAGTACGACGAATCGTCGACAACCGCCACCATCAGGTTCGATGGTTTGATGTCACGATGCACGAGTCCTTGGCGATGGATGTATTGCAGTCCAACGGCCGCTTGGCGGACGATTTCACCAGCGTCGGCGACACCGAGCTCGCCCCCCCGAGCAACAAGCTCGTGCGTCGAAATGCCATCGATGTATTCCATCACCAAGTAATGCGTGGGGTCTTCGGGCAGCGACGAGTCGATTGCCACCACGACGTTGGGATGCGACAACGCGCCGATCGCTTTGATCTCGCGATAAAACCGTTTGACGACTTGTTCGCCGCCGCTTCTGACCATTTCGGGTTTGATGACCTTCAAGGCGCGAGGGCGGTCGAACTGCGGATGCTTCGCGAGCCAAACGTCTCCCATGCCGCCGGTGCCGATGCTCTTGATGAGCTCGTATTTACCGACGGTTGGGCCCACGCGCGCTGGGAGCGTGAGTGCCGTGTGGGTTGAGTGCAGCGCGGCTGCGGACGAGGGGGAGATGACCGTCCAGTGTTTGGGGGTCGGCGCGTCGGGCACCGCTCTGAGGGCGCGTGAATGGTGGTCTCTGGTGAGTAGTTCGTAGATTTCGACTTCGCCGATTCCTTTGAGTCGCCGGCGACCGTGTGGGTGAAAGCGAATGCCGTCGAGCCCGGCATCTTCGACGAGAGCGAGGGTCGCTCGGGAGACGAGAATCTGTCCGCCGCTGGCGAAGTCGTTGAGCCGGGCGGCATAGTCGACCGTTTTGCCGACGAAATTGTTGGGGTCGCGCGGGTCGACTTGCGGTGCGCCGACATGCACGCTGATGCGAACTTCGATGCCAAGCCCGTCGTCCGAAGCTTCCCTTCCGATTGGCGAATCGAAGTGGCTCTGCATCAAATCGGCGGCCCACAACACGGCGGACGTCGCATCGGCAAAGACCAAAAAATGCCCATCGCCGGCCGTCGAGACAATTCGCCCCTGGTGGATTTCGAGAAACTCGTCGATCCGCTGCCGGTGGGGCGTGAGAATCTGATTGACGAAAGCGGTGTCGCGCTCGGCATCGCTCGTGCCCGGCAACTTGCGTTTGATGCGTACCGACGCGGCAATGTCGCTAAACACAAATGCGCGGAGTTCGGCCATTAGTGAGAGGGGCTAGAGGCTGGTGACGAGGTGCTAGGGTGACCGGGCGTAGTTTAACATATCGCAAGAGCCACGCCCCTGAGACCAGCCCGATAAGGCGATCGGCCAATAGGAATATACCAGCACGCGACTTTCGCCGCCGAGTCGGTTGAAGATTCTCGCGCAGTACGCCGCCTACAATGGAAAACAAGGAATCGCAACGATGCAACAACCGCTGCAACAACCGCTCGACAGCGAAACAGCCCGCCAGCAAATCTGCGAAATCGGCGACCGCCTCTACAAACGCGGCTTCGCGGCCGCCAACGATGGCAATATCACCTATCGGCTCTCAGACGACGAAGTTCTTTGCACGCCGACGATGTGCTGCAAAGGATTCTTGCGGCCCGAAGAACTGGCCACAATTGACTTTACCGGCAAACAGCTTTCGGGACCACGGGCGCGTTCGAGCGAGGCGCTGTTGCATCTCGAGATCATGAAAGCGCGGCCCGATGTGCGGTGTGTGCTGCATTGCCATCCGCCCCATGCGACGGCATTCGCCATTGCGCGCGAGCCGATTCCCCAGGGGGTGCTCCCGGAGATTGAATTCTTTTTGGGCGAGACACCCATCGCGCCCTACGCCACGCCCGGCAGTCAAGAGTTTGCCGAGACGATTTTGCCATTCGTCAAACAAACCAACCTCGTCGTGCTCGCCAACCACGGTACGGTAAGTTATGGCGAAACGATCGAACATGCTTTTTGGTGGACTGAAATCCTCGACGCCTATTGCCGCATTCTCATGTTGGCTCGGCAACTGGGTGGTGTGCATTACCTGTCCCGCGACGAAGTCGCCGAGTTGCTCGAAGCAAAAAAGAAATGGGGCTTCAGCGATCCCCGACACGCTCCCGACTTCGCTGGCGACATCATCGGCCACGCCACCTTCGGGCACACCTGGGAAGCGGCCGGCGTCTCGCCCCGGGCGTTTCGACGCCCAGATATTTTGACGCAGAGGCGCTAAGACGCAGAGAAGCGCAAAGAAACAGTAAGAATAGCTAACTCCGAAGTTCTTTGCGCTTCTTTGCGTCTCCGCGTCTTTGCGTCGTAGAAGAGAATTCGTTAGTTTTCAAGCGAACATGCCGCCAATCTGGCGCAGTTAGTCGAGCGTTTCGTCGAGTTCCGTCGACCGGCTTGATTTTGACGCAGAGGCGCTAAGACGCAGAGAAGCGCAAAGAAACAGTAAGAATAGCTAACTCCGAAGTTCTTTGCGATTCTTTGCGTCTCCGCGTCTTTGCGTCGAAGAAGAGAATTCGTTAGTTTTCAAGCGAACATTCCGCCAATCTGGCGCAGGTAGTCGAGCGCTTCTTCGAGTTCCGGCGCGATGACGCCCGCCTGGCGACCGGCGCGGTCGCATTGTTCGAGTATCAGCAGATCTTCATAAAACTCATGCTGCTGCAACCGTTTCCGCGCTCGTGCGCCAAGGGTTCCATCGGCCAACTGATGGGCCATCATGTGATGCTCGATGAGCCAGGCGGTTCGCTCGCTGATGAAACCTGCGAGCGCTTCGAGACCGGTGGCGACGTGGTCGTAGGGATCGATTCCTTTGCCCACGTCGTGCAAGAGAGCCGCTTGCAAGAATTCTTCGTCATAGGGCATTTGGTCGCGAGCGTGGTCGAAGACTTGCAGGCTGTGGTAGAGCACATCTCCCTCGGGATGGTACTTTGCATTTTGCTTGACATTTTCGAGCGGCAGCAGCAGCGCCTCGAAAAGCTGGTAGGGATCGATGCCTGTTTCGATGCTCGCGATTTCGTCGTCGAGGTTGATGCCCGGATACCACTGGTGCATCAACCGTTCGAGTTGCGGCAGCGTCGCTCGTTCGATCGCTTTGCCGGTGATCGAACTTTTGAACACGTACTGAGCCTGATCGCTCGCGTAGACGGTCAGCTCAAAGACAAACCGATCGGTGACGTGAATGTGCTTGAAGACCCGTTCTTCGCCCTGCTTACGAACGTGTTTGTGCTCGACGTCGCACTCGAGACCTTCTTGCTCCAAGATGTGGGCAATTGGCTCCGCAGCGTCGCAAAATAAATGCAGGTCAATGTCGCTTCCTTGGCGAACGTGGCCGGTCATTACGCTGCCGATCAGGCGTGGGCGAAAGGCAGCAAGGCGACGCATCATCACGATTGCCGCCACGCGCATGTCGGGCAGTTCTTTGTCGCGGCTGTCGCCTTCGATGAGCCGGGCGAACGACTGGATTTCGTCGCGAATCTCGGCATTGCTGGGCAGGTCGGCCGGTTTCACCCAGCCCTGACAAATCCGCTTGGCGGCCTTCATTTTGGCCCGGTAATACTCCGACTCTTGCCGGTCGTACATGAGCCGCGCGGCTTCCCAGGCGATCTGCCGCCGCAGTCTTGAGTTCTTCATCCTTCGAGCGTCGTGAGCCCGTATTTCACCATGTTATGGCCGACGCGCGGGCAAAGCAGTAAGGTGCTGCGAGTCACATGCTCGCTTCACTTGATTCTATCGACGAACCGGGCGAATGGTAAGCGCACGTCATTCGCTCGGCAGTGAGTCGTCGGTTATGCTAAGAGGCTGGAACTTGCAACATAAGGGACCAAGAATCATGCGCGGATCAGGCGGTACCGAAGGCGGCATTCCCATGTTCTTTGTTGGGCTTGCGCTCGCGTGCCTCGGCACCTATTTGTTCTTCGACTCGGTAAGGGTCGAAACTCATGCCGGGCTACTGAGTGGTTTGATGCGAGGTGGTCGCGGTGGAGGCGGATATGGAATGTGGGAAACGACCTCGATGGGCATTCTGTTCGTGCCCCTGCTCGCCGGTGTTGTGGCGCTATTTTACGACGCGAATCAGAAGTGGGGCTGGTGGCTCGTCTACTTCGGCGTCGCCGTGCTGGCGATTGAAATCCTCAGCCGCATTCGCTTTTTTATGAACACCAAGCTGACGCATTTGATTGGGATGTTGGTGCTATTTGCCGCCGGCTTGGGCTTAATGCTCAGGTCTTATCGCGATGCATCGAAAGACGGAGTCGAAAGACGAGACTCGAACGACGAAGGGATCGATCAAGAATAACTTGGCGAGCCGCTCGGAAAATCTCGTGGCGAAAGCGACACGTCATTCCCGCCTGTGCCGGAATGGCGGGAACTAGTGGTCTGTCAAAGCCGATAATTAGGGTCGTGTGCCACTGGCTATGCGAGTGGAAGTGATTGCTGACGTGACACTTGCGTCACACTGGCGGAGCCAGTGGCATCCGAAGTTTCTCATTTGACAGTCAACTAGCATGTTTCTTGGAGTCGTTCCTAACGGCGAGTGAGTGGCATCCGAAGAACGCACCCGAAAGGAACAGACACAGGTCGACCACTACGCCGCCACGCGAACGTTCGTTCCACAAACAATCTCGCAGCATTGGTCGGCGATGCGACGGGCGGCATCGGGGCGGGCCAGGGTTCGCATGGCGCTCGCCATTTGGTTGCGACGGTTTTGGTCGGCGATGAGCATCCGAAGCTGGTTCGCCAATTCGTCGGCGAGTCGATTCCCGCTGCGGAGTTCGTCGACGATCACACAACCGCCCGCCTTTTGATAGACCTCGGCATTCGCTCGCTGGTGATCGTCGGCCGCATCGGGAAAAGGGACCACAACAGCCGCCGTTCCTGACAGGGCGACTTCGCTGAGCGTTTGCCCGGCCGCGCGACAGACGACGATATCGCTCTCGAACAGCAGCGACGCCAATTCATCGATGTAGGCAACCGTCAGCACTTCGACGTTCTGTTCGCCATAGCGTTGCTCGGTCACTTGAAGTTGCCCCTCACCCGTTTGATGGACGACACGCCAGCCATCGAGTTGGTCGCGAAGCTGATGCAAAACGGTCGGCATCACGCGGTTAAGCGTGTAGGCACCCCCCGAGCCACCGAGCACAACGAGTCGCTGCTCACGACGCGGTGCGCCACCTGGCTGAGTGCCACTGGCGACGGCCGACTTCCAAAGTTTCGCAAACTTGGGACGTGCCGGTGTGCCAGTGCAGATAACGTTTGCCAGCGGATGCAGCCTTGCTGCGACATCTTCGTAAGCGGTGCAAACAACTTCGGTTTGCGTTGCCAGCCAGCGAGTCGTGCGGCTTGGCACAGCGTTGGGTTCCATCAGCACCGTCGGAATCCCACGACCGACAGCCGCGCGGACGATAGCCGCACTCGCCCAGCCACCGAGACCGACGACGAGGCCGACTTTTTGTTCGCGAAGCATCCATCGCGCGGCCCAGAACCCGGCAACATTGTCGGTGATGAAGCGAACCGCTTCGATCGGATTTTGCGGAACCGGCTTGCAAGGAAGCGATACGTAGTTGTACCCGGCCGAGCGCACCATATGACGTTCGACCGCGCGTCCGGTTCCGGCGAACAGTAGCGACGCTTGGGGCAACCGTTCTTGCAGCGCCTCGGCAATGGAAAGACCAGGCAGCAAATGGCCCGGAGTACCACCACCAGCGATCACGATTTGAGGTGGGTTAGTCATAGCAATGAGGTGGGCAGTGGGCGGGGGGCGTTGGGAATGACGAAGCACGAATGACGAATGACGAAATGTAGAATCGAATGAATCGTTCGTCATTCGTCATTCGGACTTCGTCACTTCTTACAAGTCCGCTGAGTCGCCGGGGCGACGGCATGGCCGCCACCCCGACGCTCAGACATTAGCTCCATCGCGAAGCACCCGCCCGTCGCAATCGACCCAGTAATCGCGTCGAGCAGGCTTAAATATGCTTCCAACCCTAGGGGGGAAAGGCCGCTTCGGACCCCGCAATCTTCGGCGGCCAACGATGGAACTACAGCATGGAGGAAGGTTGAGTATTAGTGCGGGATTGTTTGTGGTTTGGATTAATGACGAATGACGAAATCCGAATGACGAACAATTTGTGTAACGCTCACAACCTGTTCGTCATTCTTGCTTCGTCATTTCTGTTTGCGGCTCGCAGTTCCGCGACGATCGGCTGTTCATTTTGCACTCAAGCAGCAACAGGCAACTTCCGTAGGTGTGCAATACTGCATAGCACTTTTTCGAGCAAGGTCGATTCGTCGAAGTTCCTGTTTTTGGTCGCACGACCACGGCAACCGGCGATCACAATTGTGTCGCCTGGCTCAGCCGCTAGCACGGCCGCCGCAGCGGCCGACAGTCGCACCAGCACGTTTTGGGGCAATGACCTGGCGGCCCGCTCGCCACCGACGATCTGGACAATCGCCTCGCGCGCGAACATCGGCAGCGACGACCAAGCGGCCAATTCAATCGGCTGGTCTGACATCGCTTTGGCAACACGATAGGTCGCCACCGACTGGCCAGGCACAACGGCAATTAGCCGTCCAGTGGTCGTCGGACGCACGCCGGCGAGGCAGGCCCGCAACGACTCGGGCGAGTTACCACCGTCGAGGTAGGTCGCGAAGTCGAGCGTTGGGGCAATCCGTTGCATCACGCCCGGCAGCAGGTTGATCGCTTCGATGCCACGTACGATGTCGGCCAGCGCGACGCCATAGCTAGTCGCAATCGCGGCAGCCGCCAGACAGTTGTCGATGTGCGAGCTGCCGACAATCTTCGTTCGCACAACGGCGGTGTCGCCATCGATGGTGAGTAGGAAAGATTGCTCTCCCACGTGCGTCTCAAGGGCCGTCCCGCGAATCTCAGCGGGGCGATGCTGGGCAAACGTGATCGCCGCGCCGTCGAATGTCGCGAGCAGTCGCTGGCAATCGGGGTCGTCGGCACTAGCGACAAGCACGCCGTGCGGGGCCAAATGTTCGAGCATTTGCGTCATCTGGCGTCGGCTTTCCGACGGTGACGAATCGCCCGCAGTGTTGTCGGCAAAGAGGTTCGTGAGACACGCGACGTCGAGCGTCACGCCAGTCAGTTGTTTGTTGCGGAGAACACCTTCGCTCGCCTCGATGACCGAGTGAGTCGACCCAGCGGCAACCGCTTCGGCCAAGTTGTGAGCAATCGAGGCGGCATCGGTCGAGGCGGGCATCGAACGCAACGCCCCACCCACCACGTTCAGCCGATCGGTGAAGCACGAAGGCGAGTGACCGGCCATTTGCAGTATGCTGGCGAGCAACAGCGAAGTGCTCGTCTTGCCATGCGTACCGGCAATGCCGATGACCGGAATGTCGGCGGCTGGCGCGCCCAGCAGCGCATGACAAAGCTCGGCATACGCCACTCGGGCGTCGTCGACGACCAGTTGCGAGGTGCCAAAGACTGGCATCAGTCGCTCGCCCACGATCACCGCAGCACCCGCTTCGATGGCTGCTTGCACATCGTCGAGTGAATCGTGCTCGTCGGCAATGGCCACGAATACATCGCCCTGGCGAACGGCAGCGAGCCTTCGTGTGATACCAGTGACGAAAGGATCGTCGCCACCAAACAGATGAGCATCAGCAAGCACCGACGACGCTTGCACACCCCCGCGATTGCGGGTCGAGGACGAAATCGACATAGTCAGGCCTCCCTGCCTGTGAGTGTGTGGCCACCAATTGCGGGAGTGGCCGACAGACTCAAAAGTTTCAGCATCACCGGGCTCGGTCATCCTTGACCAAACGCATCGCATGACGCTTAAGCACTGGTTTCGTTCATTGACGATTTAGTGTCAACGGGAGATTTCTTGGTGCTAGCGGCCGAAGAATATTTAGCCCCCGGTCTCTGGCCGGGGGTTACTGGCCGGGGGCTAAATGGCTATTTGCTGTTTGCTAGCGCCAACAACGCGTACCCTGTCACAAGATTCGGATCACCTTCCATCCAACGAGCCGTGTCGTTGAGCCAACTGCCATTGGGTTGTTGTTTGCTGGCGAGTTCGTTGACCAGTTCTTCGCGCCAGTCGTGGGTCGTGCCGTCGGCTTCGGTGATGGTGGTCTCGCCGGTGGCGGCGAGCGCTTTGGCGAAGGTTTGGTAGTAGTAATACAAACCGGCTTGGCCCATGCCGGGATTTTGGTCGAGTGTGTAGTGCTTCTTGATCCAGGCGAGAGCCGCTTTCACGCGCTCGTCTTCGGGGCCGACGCCGGCGTAGATCATGCTCTTGAGGCCTGCGTAGGTCATCGACGCATAGCTGCGAAGCCCGCCTCCGTCGGCTTCGCCCGCTTGGCTCGTGCCGCCGGCGGCGGGCGTGTAATAGAAACCACCGTCGTTGACCTTGGCGGCGAACTCGGTGGTGTTATGTTCGCTTTCGAGATTTTGGCAGCGCGAGACGAACAGCAATGCCTTTTGCATCGCGGGATCGTCGGGACCGTTGCCGGTCGCCTTGAGGGCTTCGATTAAGAAGGCAGTGTTCGAGAGGTCGGGGCGCGAGTGGCTGCCGTAGCCGGCACCGCCGTAGTTGGTGCTGTCGGCCGAGTGGCCCTCTTCGTCGTCCCATTGCAGGCCCTTGAGGAACGCGTCGGCTCCCTTCAGTGTCTGATCGTGTTTTCCGTCGCCATTCGCCGCCGACAGACTCATCACCGCAATGCACGTTTCGTAGTTGCGGTGCGTTGACTTCTCGGCATAGATGCCGCCGTCGGCCTGTTTGAACTTCAGCACAAAATCAATCGCCTTCGCCACCAGCGGGTCTTTGGCGTCGTAGCCATTTTCGAGCAGCGCCGTGGCGACCAGCGCCGTGACGGCGGGGCCCGTTTCGCTCGACCAACTGCCATCGTCGGCTTGCGACGAGCGGACGAACTCGACTGCCTTAGAGACCGACTCCTGGCGTGTCGCCCGCCAGTCGGCGGCGAAGCTAGTCGATGCGACGACTGCGATGACGAGAGTGAGCAGGCGTTGTGACAGGTCGTTCATCAATCGACTCCAAGGACTTTAACGTTCAGGAAGAATCAGAGAGCTTTCGGCTCGCTTTCTTTGCACTATAGCTCGTCGAGCAGCGACGTTAACGTAGTGGCTGGTCGCTGTCGGAATAATCGGCACCCGTGTCGCACCGCGCGACGCCTAGCGATAAGCCAGCCAAGCAAGAATTGCCAACCAGACGACAACGGCAATACCACTGACGACGACCGGAAACCAGAGCGCCAGCGCACTTGTGGCTAGCTGACTTGGGACGGGCTTGTTGGGGTCGTTCGACGTTGCTTCGCTCATCGAATCGGTTCGCTGGTGCCGGTGCTTGGTTTGCGGAAAACGCTGCGGTCTTGCAGGGCGTGAGAAAAGTCGAACACGTCGTCAAAATCTTCGCGGCGGTCGCCGTCGGTTTTGCGTAGTTGGCCGATGTCGATCAGGTTGAAGACGATCTCGCCAAAGTCGCCCGTTTTGCGAATGCCCCAGTGTGAGAAGACACACAGAGCGAGCATGCCATATTGCTGAAGGGCGTAACGACGAATGGCTTCGCAAAGTTCCTGGCCACTAACGTGGCGGTGCGTCTCCTCTTCGTCCTCGTCGTCATCAAAATCGACCGCACCCCGTCCAAGGTTTTCTTGGGCGTGCTGTAACGCCTCGAACACGAAGATGTAGCTCTCGAACCGATAGCGGTCGTCGCGCTCGATTAAGTCGGCGATGGCTTGTGTTGTGTCGATCATCGCGGCATATCCCAAAGCCTCACGGGGCGGGCCGGTGCGACTCGCTGGCGGTGAAGCTTAACTTGTAGGGGCGGGTTTGGTTGGCAGGTCGGGCGGTTTAGGCAAATCACCCGACAGATGTTCGCCGTTCAACTATTCGGACGGCTCATCGTCTTTATTTACACCGTCTTGATTCTCATTCCCTTCATTCTGCCCACTCCAATCGTCTTGTCGAGGCTTTCGTGGCTTCCGGAACCCACTTCCGCGAGAAATTATTGTCAGCACGTCCGACCCATCGATGGTAATTCGCCGCATGTCTTCCATTTGGACAAGCAATTGCCCCGCCAAAATCTCCTGGCCCAACACCGTCGCCCGGCCCGAATTGGTGACGATTTCGGACCCGATTGGGGGGAGTTCTCGCTGCAACTCCTCATAGGTGTCGTACTCGTACCGTAGGCAGCACTTGAGCCGACCACACCGGCCCGAGATCTTCGTGGGGTCGAGTGTCGCCTTTTGCAGCTTTGCCATTTTCATCGAGACCGGGGGCATTTCGCTCAAGTGGGTATTGCAGCAAACCGGCTTGCCGCAGTCGCCGTAATCGGCCAGCAGTTTGGCCTCGTCACGAACGCCAATCTGCTTCATTTCGATGCGAGTTTGGAACTCGCGTGCGAGCGCCTTCACCAAATCGCGGAAGTCGACGCGATCTTCCGACAGATAATAGACGACCACACGCTCGCCACCGTACAAATGCTCGACGTCGACCAGTTGCATCGGCAACCCCGATTCGGCGACGAGCCGACCACTGATTTCAAACTCGCGGCGTTGTTGTTCGAGCAGACGGAACACCTCGCGGTGATCGTCGTCGGACATGACCCGCTGGATCTGTCCTTTCTTGACGTCCTTGAGCTGGTTGATCGCTTCGTCGGTCGCTTCGCTGAGGACCTCGCCCGTTTCGAGGCCGCGGGTGGTGCGGGCGATGACCCTGGTGCCGCGCGGATACTCGTCGCTGGCGCGGGCGGAGAAAACCCCGATGTGACGCATGACGCCGTGGCGGACGAAATATCGTGGCATGAAAACTGGCCGGTTGGACTCGCGATTGACTGTCAGTCTAGCTTACCAGCCGACGAGTTTGCGGAACAGGCGAGGCAAGAGCGTCGAGCGCATTCATTCTTTTTTTGACGCAAAGCCGCAAAGTCGCGAAGAAGCGCAAAGTAATGGCCAGCTCATTTTCTATTCTTTCTCTTATTTCTCTTCGCTTTTTTTCTCTTCGCTTCTTTGCGTCGAAATTCATCGCGTTACGATAACGAGAGATCGCTATGCCCAAACGACTCCCGCAACCCGCCGTTGACGACGCCAAAGCCCAAGCCCGCCGCGTCGTGCGGCGACTGGCCGACGACTATGCCGACGCGACGTGTGCGCTGTTGCACGACTCGCCGTTTCAACTGTTGATCGCGACCATTCTCTCGGCCCAGTGCACCGACGAGCGGGTGAATATTGTCACTCGCCGGCTGTTCGCAATGTACCCGACCGCACACGACATGGCTACCGTATCGGTCGCGAAGCTCGAAAAGCTGGTTGCCAGTGCCGGGTTCTTTCGCAACAAAGCGAAGAACATCAAAGCTTGTTCGCAGTCGCTTGTCGACAACTTCGATGGTGAAGTTCCGCAGGACTTGGACGCGCTCGTCGGACTCGCCGGCGTCGGCCGCAAGACGGCCAACGTCGTGCTGGGGACCGCCTTCGGGATTCCGACAGGCGTGGTCGTCGACACCCACGTTGGCCGGCTGAGTCGTCGGCTGGGGCTCACAACCAATACCGACGCAGTGAAGGTCGAGAACGACCTGATCGCGATCCTTCCCAAAAAAGAGTGGATCGACTTTTCGCACCGCATGATTTGGCATGGCCGAAAGGTCTGCAATGCCCGCAAACCACTCTGCGAAGCCTGCACGATGCGAAAGTTCTGTCCGCAGGTCGGTGTCGCAAGTTAGCCCGGCCGGTTAGAATCGGCTCGGGCTTTTCACCGGTGGGCTTGTTTGATGATTCTTTCTGGCATGGAAATCGAGCGGCGGCTGGGGGGCGACATCGTCATCGATCCCTTCGATCCGTCGAAGCTCAATCCCAACAGCTATAACCTCACGCTCCATAACGAGTTGATGGTTTACGAAGAAGTCGTTCTCGATATGGCCAAGGCGAATCGCGTACGGCGAATCGAGCTTCCGCCTGAAGGGTTGGTGCTCAGTCCCAACCAGCTTTATTTGGGCCGCACGATCGAGCGAACAATCACACATAATTTAGTGCCACAAATCGAAGGCCGCTCGTCGGTTGGTCGGCTCGGTTTATTCGTGCATGTGACGGCTGGTTTCGGCGATGTGGGCTTTGCCGGTTACTGGACACTCGAGATGTTTGCCGTGCAGCCGGTGCGGATTTATCCCGGCGTCCCGATCTGCCAGATTTTCTATCACCAGATTACAGGTGAAGTGACCGAGTACTCGAGCAAGTACCAGCACAACCGCGACATTCAACCGAGTTTGTTGTACGAAGAACTCACGAGCGGCAAAGTCGACGACCGGCAACTGCCCCTGAACTTCGGGATGGAGATACCGCGTTGAGCCGACGGCGCTAGCCGCGGGTGAGGCAAGAAGGCGGTAGTTCGGCAGCACCCGCGGCCAGCGCCGTCGGCTCAAGCCATTCGCTTGCCCTCTACATCACGGCAAAATAATTAGCTACCGCAAAGTCGAAATTCTCTCGCGACATGACCGCGGGCTGCTTCTTGTAGTGGCAGAAATTGCGGATTTGCAGCAACAAGTCGCGCGGCTGGCAGCAGCGGAAAGGGCGATTAACCGCCTTGTAGTGGGTCTCGATCACGTAGTTGGCCGCATCTTCGTCGTATTCGAGTCCGATGATTGGGGCCATGATTTTCACCAACTGACGAAACGCCTCTTCGGTGGGATCGGTCACTTCGATCTTGTAAGGAATTCGCCGCAAGAAGGCGTCGTCGACCAAGTCCTTTGGTTCCAGGTTGGTCGAAAAGATGATGAGTTGGTCGAAGGGAACTTGTATTTTCTTACCGCTGGCGAGGTTGAGATAATCGTGTCGCTTTTCGAGTGGCACGATCCAGCGGTTGAGTAACTCGTCGGTCGTCATTCGTTGGCGACCGAAGTCGTCGATCACGAGCGTGCCGCAATTGCTCTTGAGCTGCACCGGGGCTTCGCTGACATTGGTCGCCGTGTTGAGTGTCACTTCAAGCGACTCCATTGTGAGCTCGCCACCGACCACGATCGTCGGCCGGCGAATGCGAACCCAACGGTTGTCGATCGCCCGGTTGTCGATGAACCCCTCGAAGTCTTCGAGCGGTGCATCTTCGTGCATGCTCGGGTCGTAGAGCCGCATGATGTCGCCGTCGATGCCGAGCGAGCGGGGAATCCAAATGTACTGGCCAAACGCTTTGGTCACACGCTCGGCAATGCTCGTCTTGCCGTTGCCCGGCGCGCCAAACAAAAAGAGCCCGCGTCCCGAGTTGATCGCCGGACCGAGTCGGTTGAGCATCGCTTTGTCGATGAGCAGATCGTCGAAAGCGCGGTGCAAGTCTTCTTCGCTCGGATGCTGGTTGGCGAGCGACTGCCGCTTGACACTGTCGATGTAATCTTCGAGCGTGACCGGGGCCGCACCGCAGTAGGTGCAATGCTCGGCCAGCTTCTTCGCCCGGTCGCGACCGACGCCGGTGAGCTGATAAACGTAGTCGTTCATCATGCCTGCCCCTTTGTGGGCGACGAATTGGTCGAGCTTCATTTGCTGGAGCAATGGATCGACCAAGCGAAACGAAAGCCTAAGTTGCTCGGCGATCGCGCGGCCGGTTGCTTCGGCACGGGCATTCAGAATCTTCAGCACCAAGTTCTCGACTTCGCTGTCGGTCAGCGAGGCGGCCGTTAGCGATTTTGGCTCGGGCGGAAACCACGATTCGGACACAGCAGTCGGCAGCGGCTCGGTTTTCTTTTCGACCTTCGGTTTCTGTGGCGTCGCCTCGATACCGCCCGTTCCGCCGTTCGCGGTCAATTGCTGTATCCGACTTAGCAGCGCGTCGAGCCGCTGGTCGTCGCGTGCGTCAACAGTAGCGGTGGCGTGGCTCATAACAAATGGTTGAATGCCGGTGTCGAGAGCGGGGCGATTTCTGCTGACGCAGATCGGATTTCACCCTTTGAAACCTACGTCGACTTCGGCGATAGGCAAGCGACCGCGCGACGAAAAAACCGATTCTGCAAGTTCGACGGGTCAAACGGCCAGACATTTGCATTGGCGGCACGGGAACCGACGTCTCGTGTCTCGTAGCAGAGCAAGAATACTAAGGGGGCCAACCAGTCGCTTTTCAAGTCAAAAACCACCATGAGCACATCGCGAGCACTTTCGCCCGAACTCGATGCGTTGTTCGCCAAGTTGCACACCGTCGCCACACTGCCAACATTGGCGGTGCGTATCATTGAATCGGCCAGCCGATTCGACAACAGTGCGACCGAGCTGCAAGACCTGATCAAGCACGACCCGGTGCTCGTCGCGCGTATCATGCGTGTTGCCAACGGTGCCTACTATTCACAGTCGGGAAAGGTCGACACGATTCAGCGGGCGATTACGTTGCTCGGCAACCGTCGGCTCGCGAACATGGCGCTGACGATTGTCGTCGCGCGGCAATTTAGCCAGCGCGCCGGGCACTCGGGTATCAATCGTCTGCGGCTCTGGAAACACTCGACCAGCGTCGCCGGGCTCGCCAAACTGTTGGCCGAGAAACTACAGTGCATCGATCCTGAGCGAGCCTACTTGGCGGGACTGCTGCACGACTTTGGCATGCTGATGATCGATCAGTTGCTCGCGAAGCACGTCCCAAGCATTCTCGTCGCACTCAAGACAAGCCCCTGTCCATCCGATGCGGTCTTCACGGTGCTGCCGTTTCGACCGGGCGAGTTGGGGGCGTATGTCGCCCGCAAGTCGAACCTTCCCGAAGCGATTGCCGTGGCGATCGAGTGTCATCACGACCCGGGAGAGGTTTGCAGCGACGTTGCGTTGGTCGATGTCATTCACTGTGCCGACTATCTCGCCAACCGCCACCGAGCGAGCATCTTCCGCGGTTCGACCGTTGTGGATCCCAATCAGGTCGCCAGCGATCGCCTAGGTGTCAACGAAACATTGCTCCGCGAACTGTGGCCGCGGATCGAACGATGTCTCGCTGAGGTACAACAGTTTGTGATCGAGTAGACTAGTGGTCTGTCAAAGCCGATAATTAGGGGTTGTGTGCCACTGGCTATGCCAGTGGAAGTTATTGCTGACGTGACACTGGCAGAGCCAGTGGCACCCGAAGTTTCTCATTTGACAGTCCACTAGGCTTACTGAGCGAAGTTCGTCATTCCCGCGCCGGCGAGAATCGCGATCGCCCGCTTTGCGACTTCCCGGTCAATGACTGACCAATACCGCTGAGACTCCTTACCCCGCCCAACATTACCATGCAATTCGTCATCACCGCCGTGGGGCCAGACCATCGAGGCCTTGCCGATCCGATCGTTCACTCAGTGACCGGGCTAGGGGCGAACATTGCCGAGATTCAGATGTTCGACCACGACGAAGAGTCGGTCTTTTCGATGCTCACGCGCGTCGAACTCGCGCCCGAAATGGGGGGCGAACTGGCCACAGCGATGCGCGAAGTTGCCCGCAAGACGGGACTGAGCGTGCGAACTTGGTCGCCCGAAATCACAGGCCGTAAGCCGCGGCTGGCGATCTGTGTGACCTACCGGCCCGAGTGCGCTACCGCACTGCTGTCAGCGATTAGCAAAGGAGAGATTAATGCCGAGCCGACAGTGATGATCGCCAATCGGCAGAAGTGCCGTTACCTCGCGGCAGAACACAACGTCCCTTGGGAAAGCGTTGGCGACACCGACGGCCGTGCCGACGACGCGCGGATGATCGACATCTGCGACGACTACGAAGTCGATTACATCGTGCTTGCCCGCTACATGCGCGTGCTACCCCCGACGAGTTGCTGGCAATATGCCGGCGGGCGGATCATTAACCTCCACCACGGACTATTGCCCAGTTTTCGCGGCATGCGTCCTTACCACGACGCCCACGCGAGCCGGATGCTGACGTTCGGTGCGACCTGTCACTTCATCGTCCCCGAACTCGACGCGGGGAATCAAATCATCAACCAGTCGACCTTCTCCGTCGCGCCGGGAACGCCAATTGACAAAATCGTCGCCCGAGGCCAAAGCGAAAACGAGCCGCGATGTTTGGTCGAAGGCATCCGCCGCGTCACGGCGGGCGAAGTGCAGTTGCACTTCAACCGCATTGTCGCCAAAAAAACTTTGTAACACGATTCTCCGAATAGTGAGATCGCAAATAGACCCTCTAGCCGACGAGCTTCGAGGTTGTGAAAAAATGGGACTGGCTCCGCACCCAACCGAGTTCGCGCGACGCAGCGGTTCAAAGTGCGGCGCCGGTCCCACTTTTTCACAGCCTCTACGCTCGTCGCTGTCCGATTGAATCGACGAATCCTATTCGAGGGCAACCTGAGATTTTTGTCGCAGCGACGAGGCGTAGCTCGTCGGCGATGGGTGGTTGCGTGGCTATGGAACAATCGCCGCTCCACCCGTCCACGCACCCGCTTCGAACAACGCCGCTCGCCATGTGAACGGAATCGGCTCGATCATGTAAGGGGCACAGTTGCCCGGGCGATAGTAGCCCAAGGGATAAATGCACTCGCTGGGTGGCGTCAGGCCCATGCAGTAAGGGAGCACTGGCAGACGACTGAAGAAGTGAACGCCCGACATGATCGGTTGCAAGCCCGGACCCCATGAGTGACCGTAGCGCTCGAGCTGAACGTCTTCGAAGAACAGCGGCTTGTGACACTGGGCCGAGGCTTTCCACATGTAGGTCACTTCGCACCAAGCACGCGGTGAAAAGAGCGTGCCGTCATCGAGCTTGCACTCGAACGGAAAGTCTTTGCCCGGTGTGCCGGCGATGCGAATCGATAGATCGATGTCGTTTAGCAGCTTCGCCTTGAGCCGCGCGAGCTCTTCGTCGCAATTCTTTTCACTCTCCAGTTTCGCTTCGGCGAGTGACTCATCGCGGCTTCGACTGCGCTGGAGATCGTCGAACGTTAAGTCGTCAGCGGCCGAGTTGCTGCCAGAGTTTAAGCGGTTGTTCATGTCTTCTGATGTTCTGTCAAGCTGTCGGACGGGCGTGCGCGGCTGCTCGACTTGAACCGGCGGCGGTTGCCGCTCGAACGGATCAGTAAATTCTTGCGATGAGTCGCCCACCGGGTCGCGCTCTTGCATGAAAGTGTCGTCATCTTCGATCGGAAGCGGCTCGAGCGGAAGCTCGTCGGCAGGCGTCGGCAACTCGTCGAGTTCCCCACCGGTGCCACGACCGGTTTCGCCAAACGGTTGGCCAAGTTCCCGGCTAAAGTCATCGTCGAAGTCACGGCGCGGGTCGTCGCCGAACGGCGTACTTTGTGCCACGCGATACACAGCGTCGGGCGCGGCAATCTGTGGCCCCGATGATTGCCAAGTCCCATCGTGATAAGCCGCTTGTTGCACGGCGTATTGCTGCGTGGGTTTGAATGTGCGATTCGTGGCGGGGCGGGGCACGTCGGCACGTCGCCATTGCAACTGAGGCTCGCCGCCGAATGCTTGCAGCGCCGTCACCAGGAGCGCGAGTGTCGCCAGCAGCGCGGCCGGCAACCAGATCGAATCGCCGCGGACGAAGCCGCCGGTGCCGCCGTTTCCGGTACCACTACCGGCCACATAGCGACGCACGCGCGTGCCGCTAGTTGGGCTCTCCGGCCGAGTACTCGGCTGTGTAGTTGGGCGCTTCCTGCGTGATGGCAATGTCATGTGGATGGCTCTCCCTAACGCTCGCCGGTGTTACCCGGATGAACCGCGAGTCGCTCCGCAACTCGTCAATCGTTTTCGTTCCGGCATACCCCATACCGGCTCTGAGCCCACCTATCAATTGATAGACAAATGGCCCCAGCGAACCTTTATAGGGCACACGTCCCTCGACCCCTTCGGGAACGAGTTTGCTGCCGGATGTCTCTTTACTCTGGCGGTAACGCTCGCTGCTGCCATGTGCCATGGCCCCCAGCGAACCCATCCCGCGATATGTCTTGTATGTTCGTCCTTGGTACAGCACGCGCTCGCCAGGGCTTTCGTCGAGTCCCGCCAAAAGACCGCCAATCATGACCACGTTGGCCCCGGCCGCAATCGCTTTTGTGATATCGCCCGAGTAGCGGATGCCACCGTCGGCGATGATCGTGACGTCTGTCCCTTTCGCGGCTTGTGAGGCCAAGTGAATTGCCGTGACTTGCGGCACGCCAATTCCGGAAATCACTCGTGTCGTACAAATCGAGCCAGGACCAATGCCCACCTTCACGGCATCGGCCCCCGCCTTGATCAAATCGCGACATCCCTCGGTGGTGGCGACGTTGCCCGCCACCAAATCGATGTCCCACTTCTGCTTAATCTTGCGAACCGTGTCGAGCACATTGCCCGAGTGTCCATGTGCGCTATCGACGACCAAAAAATCGACATCCTTCGCGATCAGGCTGCTAGCACGATCGTAATCGTGTACGCCAATCGCCGCTCCCACTCGCAGCCGACCCGTGGGGTCTTTGGCCGCTTGCGGGTAGCGCCGCATCATGTCGATGTCTTTGATCGTGATCAAACCCGTCAGTAGGTAATTTTCGTCAACCAGCAGAAGCTTCTCGACCTTTTTTGCCATTAAAATCTTCTCGGCTTCCGCAAGCGTCACAGTCCCCGTAGCCGTCACCAGGTTTTCGCGGGTCATGACTTCACCAATTGGCAGGTCGTTTCGCTCGAGAAAACGCAGGTCACGCCGCGTGAGAATACCCACGAGCCGCCCGCTAGCTTCGGTGATTGGAACCCCAGAAACGTTCGACTGACTCATCGCATCGCGCGCCTCAGCCACGCTAGCATCGGGGGGCAACGTCACCGGATCGGTGATGATGCCGTTGGCGCTCCGCTTCACTTTGTCGACTTCCTCGGTCTGGGCCTCGATTGACATGTTCTTATGTATGACCCCCAGCCCCCCCTCTTGCGCGAGCGCGATCGCCATCTGGTGTTCGGTCACGGTGTCCATGGGCGAACTGAGCATAGGAATGTTCATGGCAATCCGCCGCGTGAGCCGCGTGCGAACGTCGACCTCCGAGGGGACCACCTCGCTATAGCCCGGCTGCACGAGCACGTCGTCGAAAGTGAGCCCCATCGCGGCGATCTTGTCGCCCAGTTCTTCGTTTGCCATCCTGCTAGCCTGCTCACTGCGTTCGAAAACAAACCTCCATTCTAACACTCGTTAGCCGCGACGCGTAGCGGAGCGCTTGCAACAAGTGAGCCGCGACGCGCAGGCGCTAGCCGTAGCGGAGCGCTGAAGGCCCCGATTAGGATGATCCCGATACGAAGCGCTCCGCTAGCGCGTCGCGGCTAACTCGAATCCGCAACCTGAGGTCGTTGATGCTTGGCTGTCATCTTGTGTTCGGTGCGTATGGGTTCTGGTTGCCCAACGATCCACGGGGGTCGTGGTCCGACTATGTGGGATCCCGCGAACTAATCAAATGTGGTCGAGCGACCAAGACCAACGAAACCGAGTCGCTCGCATACCGCGACCACGATGTGGCCGGCTGCCTCGCTGCAAAGCAATCGCTGAAGCGATCGCCGGTCGAGTTCACGGGACTACAAGCCCGCGCCATCGGTCGCGGTTTCGCCGAATACGCCCGACGTTGCGAGTTATCTGTGCTCGTCTGCGCGATTCTCCCCGACCACGTCCATCTGGTACTGCGCGCACACCGCTTGGCCCCCAGTCAATTGGCGATTCAACTGAAAGGGGCCGCCACCAGGCAGCTCGTCGCCGAGAGAATCCACCCCTTCGGAGGCGAAGTAAGACATCACAAGTGCTTCGCACGCGGCGCCTGGAAAGTCTACATCGATACCGAAGATCAACTGTCGCAATGCGTTGAGTACGTCAACCAGAACCCACTCAAAGAAGGCTTACCGCCACAACGATGGAACTTCGTCAAAAGTTAGCCGCGACGCGCAGGCGCTAGCCGTAGCGGAGCGCTGAAGCCCCCGATTAAGATGATCCCGATACGAAGCGCTCCGCTGGCGCGTTGCGGCTAACTCGAATGAGCAACCTGACCGCAACGGCACCGCATTGGGTCGTTTGGTGGTAGGTACCCGCGCTCTTTAGAGCCAGTAATGCGTAAGAATTCCCGTAAAATCGTCGCAATCGATTAAATTTGCGGCGTGGCATCGACTTTGCACCGTAAGATTGCATCGGAGACTGTACGCGGCCAGCGCTTCGTCGAATCACCTAGGCAAATAACTTATTCAAGGAGTTCACGATGACCCATTCACCGAAATATTTCGCCGCGGGGCTCGCGGCCTGTTGGCTGTCGGCCAGTCTCGCCCTCGCTCAAGAATCACTCCCGACACCCCCTGTTCAAGCCGCTGCGGGTCAAGAAGCGACCGCCGAGCCACTTGAGTATGGCCCCATCCACGAGGCGTTTGCCGACGCATTTACGCTCGAAGAGCGAAATCAGTTGACAGTCAACCAGCAACCGCCGGCTCCAGTGAATGAATTGCCACCCGAACAGACGATCGACAACCAAAACGCCCAATGGATCAATGGCTACTGGATGTTCGATGATGTGCGAAGCGACTTCGTCTGGGTGAGTGGCGTGTGGCGGGTGATTCCGCCCGACCAACGGTGGGTGCCCGGCTATTGGGCCGAGGGTCCACAGACGGGTCAATATAGTTGGACATCGGGTTTCTGGACTTCGGCCGACGACACACAGTTCACTTACCTGTCCGCACCTCCCGCCTCGCTCGAGCAGGGACCGAGCAGTCCTGCTCCCGACGCAAACCACTTTTGGGTTCCCGGTTGTTGGCGCTGGAACGGGTCAGACTATGCGTGGCGTACCGGGCGTTGGTATCCGACTCAGCAGAACTGGGTTTGGTGCCCGAGCCGCTATAATTACACGCCGCGCGGCTATGTCTATGTGAATGGCTATTGGGATTACCCAATTCAAGATCGTGGACTGCTCTACGCTCCTGTCTCGTTCAATAACTATCGAGGTGGTAACACTTTAAGCTATCGCCCCAACAGCGTGCTCGACACGGCGGCCCTGTTGACCTATCTCTTGGTCGATAACAACCGTGGCCGTTATTACTATCGCGGCACGGGCGCGAACCAGAACTTTGGCCAGTATGGCTACAACAACTGGTACGACACCTATGGCAACAACCGTGGTCACCGGGGTGGTTATGGGTACGACCCGCTCTACACCTTTTATTCGTCAAACTACGGACGGAGCAACAACAACTGGTACAATGACTACTCGCGCCACTACGGTAGCTCGAATGTGGGTGGTGGTGGCCTCGTGCAAAACATTTCCGGTTTCGCTCAATTGCTGCAGAAGCGCGATAACGATCGCGACGACAACGACTTTTATCGCGGTCAGCGCCATATCACGATGAAGCCGTTCACGAACGACGACAACGATCGTTTCCGCGATCACTCGGATCGACTGCGCGATTTTAGCGACATGCGAAACCGGGGTGAGCGGAGCGAGAATGCTCGCGAAGATGTGCGTGCGTCGATTGAAAACCGCGGTGACGTCGAAGATCGCCGCGCCAACTTGCTCGAAGCAATGCGTGAGCGAAACGACGATCGTCGAGATGACGCACAGGATCGACTCGAGGATCGTCGCGACACGCTCGGCGAGCAACAGAAAGCGAGTCGCGAGCGACTCGAAGCGCTCCGCAATCGTCAGGCGAACGGCCTTGAAAACAGCAATCGTCCTGACATCAACCGGCCCGAAACTAACCGACCTATTAATAGCCAGCCTGGCAACAACCGGCCCGACAACAATCGGCTCGATGGCAACCGCGATCAGTCGCAGCCTAACCGGCTGAACTTACCCGACGCCGGTCGTCGCCCTCAGTCCACACCGGGAACTCAGCCTGGGCAGCAGACACCTAACCAGCCGCGACCCGGCACCCAACAGCTACCCGGACAGACCACGCCCGGAGCGCCCCGTTTGCCCGGAGCGTTAAACCCGCTGTCGCAACCTGGAACGCAGCAGCGGCCCGGAGCCATTAACCCTAAAACGCAACCGGCCGCGCCTGGGCCACCGGGCAATCAGGCTCCCTCGCAACCCGGTTTCCGAGGGTTCCGCGGACAAGGTAACCGAGGTGCTCAGCCCCAGGCCCAACCGCAATCTCAGCCCCAAAGGCAAGCTCAACCACAACGCCAGCCACGGCAGCAACCTCAGCCACAAGCCCAACCACAGTCGCAACCCTCGTCGGACAAACCGGCGAGCGGTGGCGGATTTCGTGGTTTCCGTGGGCAGAAGAAAGATGGCTGAGTGCTGCTAAAGAGAGACACGACCTTACAAGAGCGGCACCAAGTTGGTGCCGCTCTTTTTGTTGTGTCGCACATTGCTCTGAACGTCGAATGCACGATTCAGAGAATCGTGCCACATCGACATCCACCGGCTTGGCGACGGTGGCGACATTTCTCGCCCGGGCTACAATTTCTCGCATGCCCATCAACATCCCCCGCTACCTCGTCTCATTCCACCCCAAACGGGTGCCGCATCATTTTGTTGATGTGTTGATCGTGGGTGGTGGCATTGCCGGTCTGAGGGCGGCGATGGAGGTTGATCCACGCCTTTCGCTGCTGGTTGTCACCAAAGAACGGATGGAAGAATCGAACAGCACTTACGCCCAAGGGGGCATAGCCGGCGTGCTGGGTCCGGAAGACACGTTCGATAATCACGTCGCCGACACGCTCACGGCCGGGGCCGGCTTGTGTGACAAGGAAGTCGTCGAGATGGTGGTTCGCGAAGCGCCCGAGCACATTCGAGCGCTCATCGCATGGGGGACACAGTTCGATGTTGAGGTCGGCGGCGATTTGATGCTCGGCCGCGAGGGAGGTCACAGCCATCATCGCATCGTTCACGCGCTGGGCGATGCGACCGGCCAAGAAATCATGCGAGCCATGATTCGCCGCGTCCGCGAAGAACTGAAAGCCCAAGTGTGGCAAGACACGTTCACGATCGACTTGTTAACCGACGGAGGCGAGTGCCGTGGCGCAATTGTTTGGAATGAACATCATGGCAAGACCTATGTGTGGGCCAAGCAGACGATTCTCTGTACCGGCGGATGCGGACAAATCTATCGCGAAAGCACCAATCCACCGGTCGCGACTGGCGATGGTCATGCGATTGCCTACCGCGCCGGTGCTGTGCTGCGCGATATGGAGTTCATGCAGTTTCATCCCACGGTGCTCTACATTGCCGGCTCGGGGCGCAGTCTCATCACGGAAGCGGTCAGGGGCGAAGGGGCGTTGCTCGTCGATAACCACGGCACGCGGTTTATGCCCGACTACGACCAGCGGGCCGAACTCGCTCCCCGCGACATTGTGAGTCGCAGCATCGTCGAACAGATGGAGCAGACGAAACACCCATGCGTCTATTTGACAATGAGTCACCTCGATGCCGAAGCGACGCGGGTGCGCTTTCCGGGCATCGCGCGGGCGTGTGCCCAGTTCGGTATCGATATCACCCGCGATCCGATTCCTGTGCGGCCCGGTGCCCACTATATGCTCGGCGGCATCAAAGTCGACGACCATGGGCGGACATCGCTCCCCCGATTGTGGGCCGCCGGCGAAGTGACCAGCAGCGGGCTGCACGGCGCAAACCGACTCGCCTCGAATAGTCTGCTCGAAGGTCTGGTGTACGGAGCACGCTGTGGCGCGGGGGCAACCGCTCTAGCACTCAGCGAACCCGATTCGTTTCGGGCGCTCCAACTTGAAAGTCCGGTGATCGAGCCGACCGGTCCGCCGCTCGACCTGGGGGACATTCGCAACTCACTCAAAAGCCTCATGTGGCGCGCGGCCGGCGTCTGGCGCGATGGTGATCGTCTGGCTGGTGCCGCGCGGTCAATCGACGCGTGGCTCGGTTACGTGCTGAACCGGCAATTGGCAACGCCCGATGCGTGGGAGCTGCAGAACATGCTCACCGTCTCGCGGCTGATGATCGACGCGGCACTCGCCCGCAAAGAGAGCAGGGGGGTCCACCTGCGGACTGATTTTCCGAAGCAAAGTGATGAATGGCTCGCACATGTGCTGGTGAAGGACGACGCTGAGCCTTGGCGCGAGGCGATGTAGTTGACTTTGCGCGACGATTTCCTCACTTGGAATGACAATCCATCGAGACTCGTCTACAATTTTAGAATGGCTGTTGGTTCCTTTTCCCCAAGCGTGATTGCATTCATGAACTTCCCATCAATCACCCATAACCCGCGTGTGATGGGAGGCAAACCTTGTATCCGTGGCCTTCGCATTACGGTCGGCACGATTTTGGGTTTAATGGCCAGTGGTGAATCACGCGAGCGAATACTCGCTGCGTATCCATTGCTTGAACCGAATGATCTCGATGAAGCGTTGGCGTACGCGGCATGGCGTCTGGCGGAGCGTGAAGAGGAATTCCTCGTGCAATGAGTCTCCGCATAGTCGTCGATATGAACCTCTCCGCGGAGTGGATTGGAACCTTGCAAGCTGCCGGTTACGACGCGGTACACTGGTCGAAGGTTGGTCCCGCGACGGCCGATGACGAAGTGATCATGGCTTGGGCAAACGAGAACGATCGAGTTGTGCTTACGCACGATTTGGACTTTGGAACTGTGCTTGCACTGACAGGTGCTGACGGACCCAGCGTCGTGCAGATTCGCACACAGCGAGTGTTACCCGAACATCTCAGCAGTTCGGTCATCGCCATTCTTAAGAAGTATCAGGCGGAGTTATTAGCGGGATCGATCGTCGTTGCTGATGAAGGCAAACACAGAGTGCGATTGCTGCCAATAAGGCACGACCGATAGCGGCGAGCCCATGTCCTCGTAAACGAAGGTCCCGATAATTGAAGGTAGGCGACAAGGCCCATTCAACCTTCACTTGCCTTTTCGGTCGTTTCCGATGCGGTCCAAATTCGGTAGCGGACCTCGCCACCTTTGGGAACGTAAACCACCAAAGGAACTCGACTGTTATAGGGGATCGTTAGCGACGGCATCGAGACGAATTGTTCGACCATTTTGGTGCCGGGGGGAACGCCGATCCGCGTCGAAGCGACCGGGCCGAATTCCTTCACCTGACAGTAGGTAAACCCCCAACCTTCGAGTGACTGTGCGGTGATTTCACCCCCCAGGTGGTGTTGATTGATGCCATCGGTCTCGATCATTTTGCCCACGATGATCTCAACCCGAAACCCCGCGTCTTCACCGCGCGCTTTGTGGGGAAGTTCGATGACAAAGCGAACCATGCCATCGGCGGCCTCGGGAAACGCCTGCAGGTATTTCTCCTGGTCTTGTGCATGGGCGGAAGCGAATAGCGAGGTGAGCAGGAGCGGGGTAAGTATCTTGGCGTAGAACATCTTTGTTTTGTCTCTGTTGGGGGCAACGATTACGAAAGCATGCACACGCAGCGTTGGACGCAATTGCTGCGACGTAAGTTCCGCAAGTGTTCGTCGTGGGAGCAACGCCGGTATAAATTCTTGGTAATCGTAGCTGGTCTCGCGGCTTGCAACACAAGACACATGTTCTAAGGTCATGTTTTCGCGTTGCAGCTTAAGCTACCGATGCCAAAAGTCGAGTACGCGGACGATGCGATCGTCAGTGCGAATCTCGTAAACGGCGGCTAGCGGTAAGACGACCAGCAAACGGTCTCCGTAGAAGTCTTCGCCGGCGGATTCGGGGTTAGTTTTGAGGGTAGATTCGATCGTCGCGGCAGCATCCGTCACTGCATTGCGATCCTGCGATTCGAGCCAAATACTCGCCAGTGCCGTTTCGGCGGAGGGATGCAGTGTGACAGTGAAAGACATGTCAATCCGCTTGTTCATTGAGTGACGCAATGACATCGGCAAGACGACGCCCCATCTCGCCCGACGATCTGCGGGTTCTGATTTCCTCAGGATCAAAATGCGACGCCGCCTCAGCATACAGCCGGGCCCGGTCTGCATCGCAAGGCGAGAAGTAGCCGATCAACCGGCCATCGGTAGCCCGTACTTCCGTGATTCCAGACAATGCCCCAAGCGATTGTTGGAGGCTTGTATCGACTGTGAGGGTGTTCATATGCGATTGAAAACCAGTGGGTTCGTGTCGCATCATTATACCCATTCGCTAACGATCGTGGCTACTTGAGTGCTACCCCCGCAAACTCACCGCTTTGAGCACCTCGCTTGCCGCTTCACTCTTGTTGAGCACGTACAGGTGAACACCTGGCACGCCTCCTTCGATCAGTTCGTGCATCTGCTCGGTCGCTTGATCGACGCCGACGGCGAATTGGGCCGACTCGTCGTCACCGGCCGCTTCGAGGGCATTGGTGAATTTCTTCGGCAGCTTCGCGCCACACAGCGAGGCGATTCGCTGAATCTGTTGGCAATTAGTAACTGGTAACAAGCCGGGCACGATCGGCACGTTGATGCCCCGCGCGTCGCACTGGTCGCGGAACCGCCAGAAGTCGGCGTTGTCGTAAAAAAGTTGGGTGATTATGGCGTCGGCACCCGCGTCGACTTTGCGTTTCAGATTGTCGAGATCAGCTTCGGGGCTGATCGCCTCTTGATGGGTCTCGGGATAGCCACCCACGGCAACGCCCATCGCGGCGAACCTGTCTTTAATGAACGCCACCAGTTGGTTGGCGTACCGAAACCCCCCCTCGGTAAAGGTGAACGTGTCGCTCCCCTGCGGCGGATCGCCACGCAGCGCGACGACGTTCGTGACGCCCCGGTCGAGCGCCGATTGCAAGTAGCGTGCAATTTGCTCGGCCGTTTGACCGACACAGGTGAGGTGAGTTGCCACCGGCAAGCCATGTCGCTCGGCGACAGTAGCAATAATGTCGAGCGTTTTGCCTTGCGTTGATCCCCCGGCGCCGTAGGTGCAGGTGATATACGATGGCTCGAATTCGACGAGCCGATCGACGTGGGTGGCCAGTGCCGTTTCGCCCGCCGATGTCTTGGGTGGAAACAACTCGAACGACAGTCCGAATTTTCCGGGGCCATAAGCGGCCGATAGTTTGGTGGAGCTAGTCAACGGGGGTTACTCGCGAGCGTTTGGGGGGTAAATAGGCGCAACTTTCTCTTGTGCAGCGACTTATCCGTCGCCAACACTTCATTTTAACCTTGCTTCGGTGTCGGAGATATGGTTGCGGTAAACTGCGATTGTCGCGAATTTCGCCATGAATTTCGCATGACACGCCGCCAGAAATCTCAGCGACCTCCGCCAGGCGGTTCGGCAAAAGCGCCGAAAATGTAGTGTCATTTTGCCACGAAATCGGTAGACTAAGGAGGAGCGACCAGCAAGGCTCGCTTCCCCCCCTCCCGGTCATACTACACTTCCCGCCTGCGACCAGGACGAAATCTATGCCGTTTGTGCCACGGATGCACCGTCGATCTTTGCGTGCGCTGGTGTTGCTCAGCGTCCTCGTAATCAACCCGTTTTCGTCGTTACCGGCTTGCGCCGACGAATCGCTCGAGCCAATCGCTGAGTACGATGCGTTCGCTAAACCACTGCTTAATAAGTATTGCAGCGACTGCCATTCGGGCACCGCAGCCGAATCGGGTTTCGCTGTCGAGCAACTTCGTGGTGGCGATGACTTTCAGGTCGACCGCCACGGGTGGATCGATGTCGTTCGTCGCTTGCGTGCAGGAGACATGCCTCCGGCCGACATGGACCAGCCAACTGCCGAAGAGCGCGAACAACTCGTCGACTGGATCGCGGCCAAGCTCGATTCGGTCGATTGTTCGGGCGAGGTGAACCCGGGTCGCGTCACTCTCCGTCGGCTCAATCGCGAGCAGTATCATAACACGGTCCGCGACTTGCTCGGTGTCGACTATGACCCCGACACGCTATTTCCCCCCGACGAGTTGGCTTATGGTTTCGACAACAACGGCGACGTGCTCGCGATCTCGCCTCTGCTGTTCGAGAAGTATCTGACGGCCGCCGGCGAGGTGGCCAGCCGGGCCGTGCCGACGGCCGAGCAACTCGTCGAAGGGGGCAAACGATTAAAGCTGCGTGGTGGTGACGGTATTGCCGACTACGGCGATGGCTCGCGGATTTTGATGACCGATGCGAAGCTGACGGGTAAGTTCGAGGCCGAGCGATCGGGCCGCCATGCGATGAGGGTCACTGTTTCGGGAATGCAAGCGGGTGAAGACCCGGTGCGGATGGAACTGTGGCTCGACGATCAGCGGTTCAAGCAGGTCAATGTTTGGAGCAACGAGACCGAAGCAGAAGTCTTTGTGGCTTTGTTCGACGTGAGCGACGGGAATGTGGGTGAGAACGAAGAACACGAGATCGGTGTCGCCTTCGTCAACGACTACTACAACGAACGGACCGAGCAGGAAGCGGAGCGAGATCGCAATCTCATCGTGCACAAAATCGAAGTGCATGGTCCGCTGCGACTTGCCGACGAAGCACCCGCGATCGCGCGGCGACTGCTCTTGAGTAAAGAGCCGACGCCCCGCGACTGGCGCGAGGGAGACACCTGGCAGTCGATCGCCCGCGACCGACTTCGCGCGTTGGTTCCTCGCGCCTACCGCCGCACGGTCGACGATAACGAAATCGATCGTCTCATCGCTCTGATGGAGACATCGCGTGAAGCGGGCGACAGTTATCACCGGGCGCTCCAACTGGCCGTGCAGGCGGTGCTCGTTTCACCGCGGTTCTTGCTTGTTGGCGATATCGATGCCAATGTCGGTGCCACCGACACCAGCGATGGGATTGAATCGATCGACGAATTTGCACTCGCATCACGGCTCAGCTATTTCTTGTGGGGCACCATGCCCGACGACGAGCTATTGGCGCTGGCCGATCGCGACACGCTGCGCGATCGGCTCGACGCGCAAGTTAAGCGGATGCTTCGCGACGCTCGGGTGCGTCATCTCGCGACGAGTTTCGCGGGACAGTGGCTCGAAACGCGTCAACTCGCCAGTATTCGACCCGACCCCGACAAATTTCCCGAGTACGACGACGAGTTGCGGTCAGCGATGACCCGCGAGGCAGAGAAGTTCTTCGAGGCGGTGGTCGTACAAGATATGCCAGTGACGACTTTGCTCGATGCCGACTTTACTTTCCTCAACGAACGACTCGCGCAGCACTATGGCATCGAAGGCGTCAAGGGAGACTACTTCCGCCAAGTGATGTTCTCCGACGATCAACGGGCGTCCGGGCGAGGGGGACTGTTAGGGATGGCGAGCGTGCTCACCGTGACGAGCAATCCCGACCGCACTTCGCCGGTGCTACGCGGTAAGTTTGTGCTGGCGAATTTGTTGGGCGACGAGCCACCACCGCCACCCGCCAATGTGCCTGCACTTGTCGACGAGGGAGTAGCAGCTCATGCCAGCACGATCCGCGAACAACTCGAAGTTCATCGCAGCGACCCGGGCTGCGCCGCCTGCCATCAACAAATGGACCCGCTTGGCTTCGCGCTGGAGAGCTTCGACGCCATTGGCCGACTCCGCGGGAGTGACGGAGGTTTGCCGATTGACGACCACGGTCAGCTCCCCGATGGCACCGAGTTTCGTGGAGCCAAGGGGCTGCGCGAATTGCTCACGGCACGCGAGGCGCAATTCCGTCGCGCGCTCGCCGAAAAATTGTTGACCTATGCCCTTGGCCGAGGACTAGAGTATTACGACCAGTGTGCGCTCCGCGAGATCGATGCCGCCACCGCAGCCGACGGCGATCGTTTCTCGGCAATGGTGCTGGCGATTGCGAACAGCCGACCGTTTTTGTTTGAGAACCTTAGTCGTTGATCGCTCCGCGATCAAACGCTACGAGTTTGTGTTCACCACCGAGTCACTGAGGACACCGAGAAGAAAACTTAGAATGCAAAATTGGAAGTGCAAAAGTAAAAGATTCGGTTCCTTTTTTCAAGATTTTGCGATGACCATTTTGCATTTGGCAACTGTTTCTTTTCCAACTCGGTGTGCTCTGTGGCTCAGTGGTAAGGAACGAATCAAGAATAATTTGGGCGTTTCCTCGACATCGGTTAAAAAAAGAATGAACCACAGAGATCGCTGAGAACGCAGAGAGAGGAACACTAATCCCCGCTAATCCGCGCTTACGTCGCCCACGGGGTTGAAACGACGACTGGTTGCCAGAATCGACTTACCTTAGTTGGTTAATTGGGT
>JBGSRO010000027.1:0-8170 GCA_041737535.1 Pirellulales bacterium
GGTGCGGTAGCATGGCCAAAAATCGTTGTCGAAATCGGCCGCGCGGTATGGTAGAAAGGGGGAAAACAAAAACGTGTTCGATGCGCTGCACGGGATAAGCCGGCAAGTGGTTCTCGGCCATCGTCGCTGATTTCTCCGCAAACAGCATCGTTTCGCGGAGCGAAACGCGACAATGCTGCCGGATTTGCGGCTAGCGCCTTAATCCGGCCTACCTCCTCCACCAACCCACAGGAGGTTTTGATCGGTATTGAACCCGTTGGTCGTTCAAAACCCAGGTCAATCAGCAACCGTCAATGACAATAATCGACTGGAAAATAACGCGTTTTTGCAATTTTGTCGCGACAACAGCAAAGGGGTTTTGAACGCGCGAATAGATATCGCGATTTTGCAATCAAAACGATCAAAACCTGGCAACTGCCCACGGCCCTCTGCCCACGGCCCTCTGCCCTCTTCCCTCTCAACATGTTGGCCTCGATGCTTTTGCGGCGCTATTCGGGCGTGCGAATCACTAGCAGTCTTGGCTCGCTCATGTCTTGCATTGCAAAGCGAACTCCCTCGCGTCCTAGGCCCGAGTCTTTCACACCGCCATAGGGCATGTTGTCGACTCGCCAGCTTGGTACGTCGCCAATCACGACGCCGCCGACTTCGAGAGTGTCCCAGGCTTGCTGAATCTTGTACCAGTCACGAGTAAAAATGCCCGCTTGCAAACCGAACACACTGTCGTTTACCTCGGCCAGCGCCTGAGTGAAATCGCTGAACTTGCTGAGCACGGCGACCGGTCCGAAGGCTTCGCCGGCGCAGACGTCGGCGTTTCTCGGAACGTCTTCGAGCAGCGTCGCTTCGAGCAATGCCCCTTGGCGACCACCACCACACAGCAGTTTGCCGCCCGCTTTGACGCCGGCTTGAATCCAGCCATCGAGCCGCTTGGCTTCGCCCTCCGAGATCATTGGTCCGATGAATGTTTCGGGATCTTTCGGATCGCCTGCTTTTAGCTTGTTCGTTGCGTCGACCAATCGTTCGCGCGTCTCATCGTAAATTGACTCATGAATGACAATCCGTTGAACACCGATGCAACTCTGCCCCGATTGATAGAACGTTCCGATGATGAGTCGGTCGATGGCGTCGTCGAGGTTGGCGTCGGCATCGACCACACAAGCGGCATTGCCGCCGAGTTCGAGGACGACTTTCTTACGTCCGGCGCGGGATTTCAGATCCCAACCAACACTGGGCGATCCGGTAAAGCTGAGCAGCTTGAGACGGTCGTCGGTGGTGAACAGATCGGCCCCGTCGCGGTGGCAGGGCAGAATCGAAAACGCACCAAGGGGCAGATCGGTCTCGGCCAAGATCTCGCCGATGAGAATAGCCCCAATCGGAGTGCGGCTGGCGGGCTTAAGCACGAAGGGACAACCGACAGCCAGGGCCGGGGCAATCTTGTGAGCCGCCAAGTTGAGTGGAAAGTTGAATGGCGAGATGAACGAACAGGGCCCTATCGGCACCGGCTTGACCATGCCGCGGTAGCCCCTTGCGCGAGGCGAGATTTCGAGGTTCATCACTTCGCCCGAAATGCGCACCGATTCTTCGGCGGCGATGCGAAAGGTGTCGATCAATCGCGACACTTCGCCTTTGGCATCTTTGATTGGTTTGCCCGCTTCGATGCAGAGCGACATGGCGAGTTCGTCGAAGCGTTCTTCGAAGCGTTTGACACAGTGGTAGAGAATGCGTTGCCGCTCGTAGGGGGGGAGCGAACGCATCGCCTCGGTGGCGGCGGTGGCGGCACCGATCGCCCGATCGATGTCGGACGCCGACGCCAGAGCGACGCGGGTGGCGACCTCGCCCGTGTACTTGTCGGTCACTTCGAGGTCGCTGTTGGGCGACTCGGGTTGATTGGCGAGGTAGAAGGGATAGGTGTTGTTGAGCATGGCGAGGGACGGGGGACTAAGTCGACCACGGTTGTGTTGGTCGCCGAGCTTGCCGATCGCTTCGGCATAGGTGGGGTAAGGATGAATGCTGGCGGCGATTGTACCGAATCCGACTCTGGTCGTCATCGCAGGCGCTCGAGGAGAGTTGCGGCTGTCGTTCTTTACGTAACCGAACACGACTCCGGAACTTTCACCATCATCTCGCCATCGCTATGATTGTTAGTTGTAATTCAAATGACACTCTTCGCACAAAGGCGAAATACTATGTCGCACGCTCGCATGTTAAGTATCGCTGGTATCGCAGTCGTTCTGCTTGTCGCTGGCTGTGAATCTCGAGTCGTCGAAAAACCAGACGGCGACAGTCATGTCGAACACGCGATGCCCACGACTTATGCCGGTTCGGCCGAAGCACTTCGTGAGCTGATGAACGACATCGAAACGCATCTCGCCAGCGGTGAACTCGATGGCGTCGATCACATGTTGCACGATGTCGCCGACATCGCGAAGAAAGTACCGAACATGGCGAAGCAAGCGGGGTTCGACGAGGCCACACTTGCCGACATCAAAGCAGCCTCTGACAAACTCTTCGCTGCCAGCATGAAGATCCACGACGGCATGGATGCCCACAGCGGCGAACCCAAGGCATTTGACTACTCGACCGTAAAGTCTGACGTCGATGAGTCGCTCGGCAAACTTGAGTCGTACGTCGAGAAAAAGCCCACCGAATAGTCGAGGGGTTACGCCCTTCGGCGAACCCTCAGCAAAGCTCGCTATCAGAGAACTCTTCGGCGACGACCAGTAGTTCGTCGGCTAGTGAGTCGCCACATCGCGAAATTGATCAAGTTGGCGACCAGCAACAGGGCGGTACAATCGTTTACTGTCCGCCCTGCCCCACCCCACGAGCCAATAATGCCTCCCGTCGAGAAACGTCCAACCACACTCGCCGAACTCCGCGAGAGCGGCTGGAAGTCGAAAACTGTCAAACAAGAGATTTACGACAACTTTGTTCGCAAGCTCAAAGCGGGCGAAGAGTTATTTCCTGGCATCGTCGGCTACGACGAGACGGTGATTCCTGAGATTAACATCGCCCTACTTGCACAGCACGATATGCTGTTTCTCGGTGAGAAGGGGCAAGCCAAGAGCCGGCTGATGCGGGGTATCGCCGCGTTTCTCGACGATGCGATTCCCTATCTCGACGACCCACAGATTCCACTTCACGACGACCCCATGCAGCCAATCACCCGCCGAGGCCGTGAAATTATCGCGATGCGTGCCGCCGAAGATATACCGATCGCTTGGTGGAGCCGCGAAGATCGCTACGCCGAGCGGCTCTCGCCCGGCACCAAGTTTGCCGACATCATCGGCGAAATCGACCCTGCGAAGTTGGCCGGGGGCATCAGCATGGGGGCCGAGGAGGCGCTCCACTTCGGGCTCATCCCTCGCATGCACCGGGGCATCTTTGCCATGAACGAGCTGCCCGAACTCGACGAGCTAGTGCAAGTTGGCCTGTTTAACATTCTCGAAGAGCGCGACGTACAGATTCGTGGCTACCCGGTGCGGTTCGACATCGATGTGCTGATTCTTTTTTCGGCCAACCCGGCGACCTACAATCGCTCGGGCAAGGTGATACCCCAGCTCAAAGACCGCATTGGTTCGATGATTCACACCCACTACCCGCTCGAGCGGCAACTTGGCATTGAGATTCTCGACCAAGAAGTCGCCCTGGGCGACGCGAGCGAAAGTGATGTGGTTGTTCCGTTCTTCATGAAAGAGATCATCGAAGAGGTCAGCCGCGCGGCAAGACGGTCGAAATATATCGACCACGAATCGGGGGTGAGCGCACGATTGTCGATTGCCAACTATCGCACGATGATCGCCTCGGCGCGCCAGCGAGCGGCAGTGCTAGGCGAGTCGCCCGCCGTGCCACGGATCAGCGACCTTGGTCATCTGCATTCTAGCTCGCTTGGCAAACTGGAGCTCGACCTGATGGGCTCGCATCAGATGAGCGAAGGGCAAGTGCTTGATGCCGTGATCGCCGAGGCGATTGCCAAGGTATTCGCCGAGTATGTCGAAGAGCACAGTTTGGCGGGCATTGCTGAGATTTTTCGCGAGGGCGTGAAAATCGAAGTGGGCGACATGCTGCCGAGCCGCCACTATGCCGAGTTGCTCAAGCGGGTTCCACCGGTCTGGGACGCGGCGTTCGAGGTGAACGCTAGTGGCGACGAGGCGGTGCGGGCCTCTTGTGTGGAGTTTGTGTTGGCTGGTCTGTACGCCACCGAAAGGATTAGCCGCCACGAAGGGCACGGGCGGATTGTTTATGAGTTCTGATTCGGAGAAGCCGGGGCAGGTTTCGAAGTGACTGTCGCAACGGGCCTATTCGACTCTCTGAAAGTTCTCTTGATTCACTCCCTCCATTAGATTGCCGGACTTAATGTAGTTGTACCCAATACACACGTACTCCCAAGGCAAACCAAGCCAGTCTGACAGTGCTTGATGTCGATCCAGCGCAAAAACGTAATCTTCCTCTTCCGAAAGAATCGCGTCGACCTCGTCGATCGTTTCTTCATCGCTTCGTTGAAACGCTTCGCAAAGCGCCTCGGCATCCACACCAATTGGGGTACGGTCGCCATCGTCGAAGTATCCCGGATTTGAATTGTAGAAAGTGATTTGCTCCCCTGCCTTGAACAACCAATAGCAAAGGATGTCGTCGTCGTGATTCAACACGGCAAGAACTGGGCAATTGCAAGTCTGCGAAACTTGGCTGCCCACCAGGACTATGGCGGCTTCGACTTGCTCATCGGCCTCACGGTCGTAAAAGACTGTGAAGTCACCCACTGAAGAAGCAACGAATGCATCCCGTTGCAAACCCTTCAGTATATCGGCAACTCGACTAGCCCCGATTCCGAAGGCGGTGAAGTTCGCGTAAAAGCTGCCCATAGAACCAGCCTTAGTCGGTTTATAGTTGGCGATGGACTAAATTGTTTACTAGAAAAGCCATGTCCAGCAAGTATTGCATGAGTCAATCGTACGTCAATTGACGAAGAGTTCTTGCGGGAAAAACGCAGCTTGAACAACTGAGGCAATCAGTCCGCGATTGTCAATCTGCGGATCGACGCATCAAAGAATTCGGAGGAAAGTACCATCCATTCGACCCGAGCCATCTGAACGAGCAATTTGCAATCTCCCACCAGTTTAGACTACAATACGACCGATTTGGCACTGCCTCACATGGCGAGTGTCCTGCCGCCGGCACGCGGCGAAATTCCCACCACTCCCCACCTCCCTTCTTCCTTTGGGTACTTTCCATGTTCTACGAGACACCGGTTAGATTGTTGCTGCGCGTCTTCTTTGCGGCGGCGTTGGTTGTTGTTCTCGCTCCTGCTCGCGGAACGGCCGATGAATTGCCCGACCCCGACGGCAAGCCGGCTGATATGACCAAGCCAGTGCAGGTTTACATTTTGCTCGGGCAGTCGAACATGGTGGGAGCCGGCAATGTCGCCGGTGACAAAGACGGTACGCTCGCTTACGCCGTCGGTGAGAAGAAAAAATATCCTTACCTCGTCGACGACCAAGGAAATTGGACCGTTCGCAACGATGTCCGGTACGTTCGTGTGATGGGGAGCGGCGCGAACCCGGCTCGCGAATTCAATAACGAGTGGATGACCATCAAGGGTGGAAAGATTGGCCCCGAATATGGCATCGGTCACTATCTTGGCGAAGCCATCGACGCACCGGTGATGATTCTCAAGAGTTGCATCGGCAACCGCAGTCTTGGCTGGGATTTGCTTCCACCCGGCAGCGAACGATTCGAGGCCGAAGAGAAAGATAGAAAAACCGGCGAAGTCAAAACGTATGTCTACGCCGGCTACAAGGACTCGCCCGACAAATGGGAGAAGGGTACAGAACCGAAGCCAATTGGTTGGTACGCCGGCGTTCAATACGATGGCGATATCGCGAGCGCCAAGAAAGTGCTCGCTGAGCTTGACCGATATTATCCCGACGCCAACGGTTACGAAGTTGCTGGCTTCTTTTACTGGCAGGGAGACAAAGATCGTTACAACGCAGTTCATGCAAATCGCTATGAGCAAAATCTGGTTGCGCTCATCAAGCAACTTCGCAAGGATTTCAACGCGCCGAACGCTAAATTCGTGTGCGCGACACTGGGTCAAACCAAAAAGGGAACCGAGGGGAACGAAGGGCTGATTCTCGAAGCCCAGCTTGCCGTCGACGGAAAGTCGGGCAATCACCCCGAGTTCAAGGGCAATGTCGCCACCGTCTACACCAACCCACTCAGCCACGGTGGTGCGTCGAACAGCCACTATGGTGGCAACGCAGAGACTTACATGGATGTGGGCGAGGCGATGGGCAAAGCCATGATTGAATTGATGCCGGCGGGCGGCAATTGACCTTCAGGAACAACTCAGAAATAACTGCCGCATGGTATTGGCAATTCATCGACCGAGCCGACGCGACTCGTTCGAGTGACTTGGAATGAAATGTGGGAGTTATTTTCGATTCATCCCGCAATTTGACCGGTCCCTGGCGTCTGTCGCCCAGACGGGCCGGGAACCCGTCCGACTCACTGTGATCCTCAGTTGGCGCGTTTCGCGACGAGCGTTCATGCGTCTTCGGGCGTCACACCCAACACGATATCAAAATTCGCCGATAGTTCGCCCAGCTTGCTGTCGGCCAACTTGCGGAAGTCGACCGTTACGGAGTCTTGTACTTTCCTATCGCCGATGCGGCGGTAGAGTCCGTCGCGCTCGTTGCGATCTTTTTGGTCGGCCACGAAAAGTTGGGTGCAAATCAGTTGGCGATCACCCTTCTTGACCAAAACATGAATGTGGGGCGTGCGGCCCGGATAAGGGACCGGTTTGACCGTGCGGAAGTAGTATTCGCCTTTGTTAGACGTGAGGAACCGCCCGAACCCTTGAAAGTTCGCGTCACGTTGTTTGTCGCCACCGCCGCTGCGGCTGTGCAGGTAAACGCCGTTGCCGTCGACTTGCCAGATTTCGACCGTCGCCCCACGGACGGGTGAGCCGCTGGAAGTAAGCACCCGGCCGGTCAGGTGGGTGATTTCGCCAACGGCGGGCGTTACATCGTCGTTGATGATGATGAGGTCGTTATCGGTATCGAGCGGCAACTTGTCGGGATAGAACGGGCCCTCGGTCATGCGGGGCGTTTTCGTGAGTTCTTCGGCGAACAGGCCGGGAGTTGTAAAAGCCGCGAGTCCGAAAGCGGTGGCTCCGACGAAACGGCGGCGTCCGACAGCGGTTTGATGGCGTTGCATTTGATTGATTCCTGTGGGTGCCGAGTTGGCAAAACTTTGGCGAGCTTTGTATCATCCTAACACCGCCGACCGGTTTTTGTTCCGTCCCGACACATTTCACGCAGAAAGCCGAACAAATGGATACGATTTCAGCCATTACGCAACGTCGCAGTATCAAGAAATACGATACGTCGTTCACGATGCCCGAGGCCGATGTCGAGAAGCTGATGGACCTCGCGCTGCTATCACCCACCTCGTTCAATATCCAAAACTGGCGGTTTGTATTGGTTCGCAACTCCGAACTCAAAAAGCGGCTGCGCGCGGCCGCCTGGGATCAAGCGCAAGTCGAAGAAGCTCAACTGACGATTGTGTTGTGTGGCGACAGTAAGAGTTGGCAGAAGGAACCCGAACGCTACTGGCGAAACGCCCCCGCTGCGACACGCGATGTTTTGGTGCCGATGATCGAGGGCTTTTACCAAGGAAAGGAGCAGGTCCAGCACGACGAAGTGATGCGAAGCTGTGGCATCGCGGCTCAAACATTGATGCTGGCCGCCAAGGCGATGGGCTACGACTCGAACCCGATGATTGGTTTTGATCAGCAGAAGGTGGCTGAGCTAATCGGATTGCCTGACGACCACGTGGTGGCGATGATTTTGGTCATCGGTAAAGCGACCACCGAGCCCCACCCGCGCGGCGGTCAGCTCGATAAATCGGAGGTGGTGTTCACCGATCGCTTTCCCGGCTAACGGAACGAGGCCACCGACACCAGACGGTGGACTCGTTACGTTTCATGGGCCACTAAGTGGGAAGTACAAAAGAACGCACAATGCCATCAAATATCGGCGTTAGCCGACGAGCTACGTCTCGTCGGAGTCGCAACTCAGTTGGTTGACCACTGTGCAAACTTTCGATGACGCCACTAGAAATCGAGTGCTGCGTTGAGCGTGTTGAGATAAAAAAAGAAGAGCCGAAAGATCATGAA
>JBGSRO010000043.1:0-2796 GCA_041737535.1 Pirellulales bacterium
TAAGCGATTCGACTTGAGCTTCGAGTTGGTCAATACGCTCCAGCAGCGACAAGAAAGCCGCTTTGACAGCGGGCGTCATTTCGGCTTCCAGTTCCGGCGGCAACTTGCTCATGCAAGTATTGGGGCCGAAATCGACCGTGCGAGTCTAGCCCGGTTTCTCGGGTGCTTGCACCGGGGCGTGAACGGTTACTCTGAGGTCACAGGCACCGAAAACACTTATCCCATCACAGCCTGGGCAAGCTGGCTCGTGCCACTCGCGTTGCTAGAGATTTATCAGAGGCGAGATAGTCGCTGATCGATCCGCGATCAGCATTCTGATTGCGGAGCAATCAGCGACAATAGCCCTATTCCTCGCCAATCACCTCACCACCGGCAAATGTGAGCAATGCCCGCAGCGATTCGGGATCGATATCGCTCGCGACAGGATCCGCATGGCCGTCGGCAAAGCCGGCGACGAGAACGCCGCCGCTGTGATTGCTGATCCCTTCGCGAACCATCGCCAGCACTTCGTCGATGCTAATATCCTCGGGCGACATCCAATGGACCGCCCGCTCGGCGGCGACTTCGATGACGGCGATTGTTTGGTTCGAGCCATCGGCTAAGTCGTCGAACCGGCGCGTGGCTGCCCCCGGGAAGAACGCCTCGTCGCCAACAACAGCGACATAGGTCGAAAGCGGTTCGTCGTCGACAATTGCTGATGGGCAAACGTAAGTGTCAACAAAGACCGACCGTGCTAATTCGTTCGCCGGATCATTCCACGGCTTCGTCAAATCGATTTTCTCGTATAGCGCTTGCTGCTCCATGTACGGCAAAATCAGCGTTCGCCAGCTATGCAGGCGATTACCGTCGACATCGACCGTGTAGGCAGGTGGAAAGGACTTGTGAACGTCGTGATAAATGTGCAGTGCCAGCACGATTTGCTTGACATTGTTGAGACAGTGATTTCGGTGCGCTGCCGGGCCCGCGGTGCGAACGGCTGGCAACAACAGCGCTACCACAATTCCGCCGATGACGACGACCGCAGCGACCGTGGCCAACATCGAGAGCGGTGAGGTCCGACGCAGCTTGTCGCCCGCTTCTTCGGCTCGCGCACTTTCGTAGGGGTTTTCGTTCATCGTTAATCCTGCAAGCGATGGGAATAGCTACCTCGCTGAATGATTCGCACGTACTACGCTGATTTGTTCCCTGCCGCCATCTGCAAGCTCCAATCGCGATCGAGTCCGCTGGCTGGCCCGGCGATGGGCTGCTTGCGGTCGAGTATCACGCCGTAGGGGCTCGTCGCATAGCAACGCTCGAAAACCAAGCCCAGATCGAGCATGACGTCGGGAACTCCGCAGTCGAGCGGCAGCGAAATCCGCGGAAAGCGATCGCGGAGCGTGAACGCATATCGCTCGCATTGCGTCGGTTCGGTTCGCGAAACAACCACCACATAGGGTGGAGTTTCGCCTTCGGGCGCAGGTTTGGCCGTCCGCACTGTTGGCTTGCCATCCTGCAAGAGATCGATCTCCACCAAATTCGCGCCGGCCTGCCACATCTCTTTGCGATTGCGCACGTAGGAGAGGCGACCGTGACCGGGACGCTTGTTATCGGGGCTCAGGATCTCGATCACGGTCACTATGCGGTTTTCGTCGCTAGGGTCGACAATGGTTACGAACGGTTCACGAACCGATTCGCCAGCGAAGTCGACGATAGTTGGCTGATCGGCCGTGGTGGCGACGGCTACCCCGCCGCCGTTGGGCAACTCGTGGCCTGTCCGCAGGATCGATATGTCGGGCACGTGGACTTGCTCGTTGGGCATCAAGTACACGCGATGCTGCGACATGGCCGCGTACTTTGGCAGCACGAGCGGCTGAATCGCTTCCGCCAAGTAGGTAATAAAGCGGTCGTGAAAATCCCGCCAGTAGCGGGGGTCTTCGAGGTAAGGGTCCATTCCCGGAAACGGGCTTTTCATGGCAGGTCCTCAATCGAATGCGACACGTGATCTTTAACCGAATTGTATTCAATTGCCCCGATTGATGGCACCCGAAGCCTATCACCGGCCTATCCGCCAAGCTTCACCTGTCCCCGAACACTCGCCCGATTGGTTTAACGCAACAAACTGGTTCAAGTCGCGACCCCCGTCGGATCGAAAATAATCTTCGGATGGGTTGTTCACCTGCCTTGTACCTCGCTGCGTTGGCCGCGCGTTGCAGAGTGATCGGTGAACGACTCGCAGGGGGGAGCCTGCCTCGGTCAGTCCTGACCGCCTCGCGTCGGCCGATGCTGCATCGCGCAGTTCATACCGGTGGTCTACGCGCATGCTTCACCCTGTATGTCCGCGATTGTTGGCCTCGGCCTTGGTGTGCCCCGCACACTTCGCCCGTCGCAAGTGTCGGTTCAGAGAAGCTTTAACGATTGTAACGACTGACCCTCGGGAATGTTGTGCTAATCGCAATGCTTTCTCCGATCAACACCAGCGAAAACTGTCGATGCCAGCATGTAGCAAGAACGGTTCAGAAGGACCTGACCCAACTACCGCCCCATTTATCCACCAGGAGCGCAATCCAACCCAGTCGCAAAGCCATTGGAAACGACCCACCTGGCACTAGGGAAGTTCAAGTAGCCAGCCAATCGCATTGCGAGGAGTGCGCACCGGCGTACGATACGACCACCGGTCGAATCGTGACGCGTTAATCAAATTCAGCATGTTGAATTGGAGAGCCCGATGAAGGTCTTTACTACTGGTCAGGTCGCAAAGATCTGCAAGGTGGCCCCCCGCACGGTCAGCAAGTGGTTTGACTCGGGACGCCTCAAGGG
>JBGSRO010000048.1:0-7226 GCA_041737535.1 Pirellulales bacterium
TCGGGTGATCGCACTCCGCCAAAACTGTTCCTTCGCCTCGTCCCGCTTGGTACTCGCCATGCTAGGTCTCCCGGAATCAGAAAACCGTTAGCTTGGCCTCGAGGGGGTGGGGTTGGAAGCTGGGTTTGACTGAGCGCACACTCCTAACCACTTCGTATGTCTTGTCTTGATTGTGACTTTATCGTGCGGTTGATTGATGTCATTTGTATAGAGATAGCATTCGTAATGGCGGTGGCGTTGTTGGAACCAGCCGATGACTGGGTAACGATACGGAGCGTCAACGAAATCAGCACATGGTGCCGCGTGCGCCTTATACTCGACGGAGGGAAGTTGGAACCCATTCGCCTGTATCGCAGCAACGATTGCTGTGTGAGACGGGAGCGACGTGTCCATTTCACGAAACAGAGGTGATTTTGTTGCAGCAGCAGTGACGACTGACAATAGTGTTGTCAATACAAAGCGTGTGCGGAGACTGAAACGGAATCGAACCTGACTGGCAGCTTTGGACATTAGATACTCATCAGAAGGGAATTGAATGGCATTCGGACCTGTCCCCGTCCCCCGTTCGGTAGGCTGGCTCAGTCGAGAATACTGCCGGTTGATCCTGCCTCAGAAACGAGCTTTCCGTCCCATTTGATGTTTCCATTATCATCGAAATCAGAGTGACGCAGCTTCGAAGGATCACTGCCTCTCGTCTTCAGGATGCTCCCAACGACACTCTTCCAGTTCGCGGCCATCGCTTGCTCTTCTCGGTTGAAGATCAAGGGGACATCTTCCTCAATATCGACGCAATAAGCACACGCTTCGTGAGCTTCTGTACCGCTCTTTAGCTTGATCCAGTAGGTCATTCCATGAGACACTGGCGGATCGAGATTAGGGAGAACGAAAGCGTCACTTTCTGAAATCTCCGTGATCAGACTTGTAAATTCTGATTTTTCGATTTCCAAATCGACTGTGTAGAAATCGCCGAACTGGTCGTGCCAAAACGCTCTTAATCGGGCTCCGCCAGGCGTCTTTTCGATGAGAACGTTCTCTTCATGTCGGCCATTATTGTAGGCACCAAACAACCACACAAAGTCCGTATTAACTTGCTCGATTTTCAAGATATGGTCACCGCGAGAGCACGGCGGAACATGACTGTAGAACAGACTGCGAGGGGCCGTGTCGACGATGCGCGACTGTCGCGGTACGACCGCGTCCTGGCGTTGGCATCCAACTAGAAGTGAACACGCCATAACAGACGAGCAAAAAATGGCCTTTGATTCGACAACCATGATTAGCCGTCCGTGCATCGATCCCGAATGTGTACAAACAAAGAGAGATTGCCAGCAGCACTCAGTATACATACCCCACCTCGGCTTCATCGACCGACGCGCCTCGCCCTCGGGGCGTCTGGGCAGGTCATCTCGGCATTTTCTCTACGCCCGTCACCGAAACAACTTACTCACCGACTCATTTCGATGAATTCGCTTGATCGCCTCGCCCAAGAGTTGATCGACGCTCAGAACTTCGAGCATCGGTAGCGCCGCTCGTTTTTCGGCTGAGATCGGGATGCTGTTGGTGCAGACGATGCTCTTGAGGCCGGCGTTTTGGAGGCGGTCGACAGCGGTTCCGCACAAGAGGGCGTGGGTGGTGCCGACGTGGATTTCGCGGGCGCCGTGGTCGTGCAGCACTTTGGCGGCACCACAGATCGAACCGGCCGTGCTGATCATGTCGTCGAACATCAGCGCGATTTTGCCTTCGACCGGGCCACCCATCAGATTGGCTTGGACGGTCGTTTCGGCACTCATCCGGCGTTTGTCGATGATCGCCACTTTGCCACCAATCCGTTTGGCGTGCCCCAAGGCCCGTTTGATGCTCCCCTCGTCGGGGCTCACCACCACCACATCTTCAGCGGCCAAACCGGCGTGTAGGAAATGTTCGTTCAGCACCGGCGAGGCGTAGAGGTGGTCGACCGGCACGTCGAAGAAGCCCTGAATCTGGGCCGCGTGCAGGTCCATCGTTAGCACCCGGTCGGCCCCAGCACGGGTGATGATGTTGGCGACCAGCTTGGCTGTGATCGGAACGCGACCCTCGTCTTTGCGGTCTTGGCGGGCGTAGCCGAAATAGGGAATAACGGCCGTGATTCGCTCGGCGCTCGCCCGCAGGCAACTGTCGATCATCACCAGCAGTTGCATGATGTTGTCGTTGACCGGCGGGCAAGTTGGCTGGATCAGAAAAACATCGCGACCACGCACGTCTTCGTCGACCTTGCACGATATCTCGCCATCGGGAAACGTGCCGAGCGAAATCTTGCCGAGCGGCACGCCGAGGTAGTCGGCGATTTGCTGACTCAACTCGATGTTGGCGGTGCCGCTGAAGATTTTGAGGTCGTACATGTTTTGTGGTTGGCCCGAATGGGGGGATGGCCGCTCGATTGTCGCCGACCGCTCCGCGGTCGGTTTCTGATCGCGGAGCGATCAGCGACTATGTTTCATCGCCTGTTCGACGGCCCGCAAGTCGTCGAGATTATTGATACTTAGCGACTCGATTTCCTTGAGCACCGGCAACGCAAGCACTCGTTTGCCCGCTTGCTTGAGGATGCCGGGACAGTCGGTTAGGTAGTATTCCGACTGAGCATTATTGTCTTTAATCTGATCGAGCGAAGCAAGCAAACTCGCGGCATCGAACAAATAGGTACTCATGTTGACTTCGTTGATAGCCGCCTGGGCGGGCGTCGCGTCACGTTGTTCGACAATCGCGCTGAACTCCCCAGCATCATCGCGGACGATGCGGCCAAAACCTGTCGGGTCGTCGCGATGAGCGGTGCCCAGAACGGCGGCACACTCCTCGTGAGAGTATGCCGAGAGCAGGGCGGCAATCGAACTGGGTTGTAGCATTGGCGAATCGCCTGTCACGATCAGCACGGGACCAGCGTGCCCGGCGAGTTGCGCGCGGCACATCATCACGGCATGGCCGGTGCCGAGTTGCTCGCTTTGAATGGCGAATTCTAGGTCGGGCTGGTCAATCAATTCTTGCTCGACCAAGTCGGCCCGAAAGCCGACGACAACCACGATCCGCTGGGCTCCGCCGGCCCGTAAAGCATCGATTACGTGACGAATCATGGGCCGCCCAGCGACTGGCACCAGCACTTTGGGCAACTCGCTCTTCATGCGAGTTCCCTTGCCAGCGGCCAGCACAATGGCCATGAGTTTTGTCATTCGCCCTGCCAACGGTTGGTGATGAAGGAGCCGCTTTCTGAATACTTATCATGGCCCACATACCTGCGGGCGGGTAGGGTGTGGACAAGCAAGAAGCGCAAGCGAGTAAGGATCGCCCGCGAATTAACTTCCCGATTTTGCAAACTGCCCCGACATTTTCTACTGGTCGTAGTTCAGTTAACCGCCACGACGCAAAGAGCGCCAAGTACACGGCGGAATTGGCGCCACCGCTCTCGATCAGAACCAGCGGTGAACTACCAAGTCGATTGATCCTTGCGCGCGTACTTACCTCGAAAACTCAATCAATGGCTGGTTTGCCATTGAAAACAGTATTGGTGTCGTTGAGTCTCTGACGCAAGGGTGTCAATAAGCAGCATACATTGGTGAGCTTTTTCGCTGTGCTCGTGGCGCTCGCCGCGTCGTGGCGGTTTTTCCCTAGCTCCCCGATTTTTAAATGGCACCCGGTCGTTTGTGAAAAATATCGCAATCGAAGTAAGGAAGTTGTTGGCCAGCCATCCCTAAGGCGGTGGCGATTCGGTGGCAAATCGAACTCACTCGCTTGCGCTTCGTGCTTGGATTAACGGCGTCGCGTGCTTTCCGTCCGATCGTGGGCAAGATAAGATAACGAGAAGCGAATCACTCTTGAGATCGCCCCCGCGTTGTCAACATCGAAGGATAGGCACTTATGCTAAATGGTTCACTTGCAGCGTTCGGTGCGGCGGGAGTATTCGCGCAACTTGTCCCGGAAGGCCCAGATAATAACGCCTATTGGATCATCGGTGGCATTCTCATCGTGATCGCGATGCTGGCGGGTGTCGCGTTTATCGCGCTCGCTTGGACTTATATCAGGCTCTGGTTTCAGGCATATGTCTCGAACGTGCCGGTGAATCCGCTCACACTCGTCGGCATGAGCCTGCGGCAAGTGCAGCCCAAAACAATTCTCGAAGGCCAGATCATGGCGATGCAGGCGGGCGTGGGATCCGACCCGACGACGGGCATTACGACCAAGCGGCTCGAAGCTCACTATCTGGCTGGCGGCAACGTGCCTCGCGTGATTCACGCGATCATTGCCGCCCACCGGGCCGATATCGATCTCGACTTCGACCGCGCGGCAGCCATCGACCTCGCTGGTCGCGATGTGCTCGATGCGGTGCGGACGAGCGTTTATCCCAAGGTCATCGACTGTCCGGACCCCCAAAACTCGACGCGGTCGGCGCTGAGTGCCGTCGCGAAAGACGGTGTCGAACTGAAGGTGCGAGCGCTCGTGACAGTGCGAACGAATCTGAAGCAACTTATCGGCGGAGCGACCGAAGAGACGATCGTCGCGCGAGTGGGCGAAGGAATCATCACCGCCATCGGTTCAGCCAGCAATCACTTTGAGGTCATGGAAAACCCCGACCGCATCTCGAAAGCGGTGTTGGCGCGCGGGCTCGACGCCCAGACGGCGTTCGAGATCGTCTCGATCGACATCGCCGACATCGACATCGGCGAGCAAATCGGTGCCCGACTGGCCGCCGACCAAGCCGAAGCCGACACACGCAAAGCCCAAGCGCTCGCCGAACAGCGTCGCGCGAATGCCATCGCCCACGAGCAAGAAATGAAGGCGGGCGTAGCTCTCAATCGAGCCCACGTGTTGTTGGCCGAAGCCGAAGTGCCCATGGCGATGGCCGACGCCTTCCGCCGCGGGAACTTAGTGACCGCCAACAGCAATGGGCGCGCCCCAACGTAACTGAACGTTCACCCATCAGCTTTCAGCCCAAGTTCGTCGTTCCCGCGAAAACGGGAATCTCGAGCGTTGTGGTCGATCGAATCGCCCGCGAAAGTCGCTCACACCCTCGACTCAAATTTGCGAACTCAAGCTCGACTGTCAACTTGGCTCGATTGGTAGTCGCTGTGTCGAGTTTCCCAGCTTTGCGGGAATGACGGCATGCTTTGCATGCGTCGTTTGTTGTCGTTCGGCGGAAAGCGAATCGCGGAATGCGAACCGCGAAATCGTCTAATCGTTCGCTCTCGCCCGGCGTATAATGAAGGCAGCACAGTCTTTTCACCAAAAACGAGGCGCACAATGGCCACGACGACGAAACCGACCGCTGCTCCCCACGACCGCCATGACGAGGAACAAGTGACTTCGTTCGCCGAAACGGCACTTAAGCTGGGCGGCAAGAGCGACGACGAGGCGAAGCGGACCGGGGCCATCGATAGGGCCGACGATCAAGTCGAGGCGCTGTTTGCGTCGCAGTATCAAACGGTCAATAGCGCCGTCCATCGGGCCATTTGGGAACGCAAGTTTCCCGCCGAACTGTTTCACTTCGACGCCCCCGTAACGCCCGTCGACGTAAAGCGAGTGATGGATGCCTCGATCGATGTTGTCAAGCGGCACAAGCTCGAAGGCACCTTGCACGATGAACGCGGAAAGCTAACCGATACGCTGCTGGGCGAACTCGGCGACGTTGGCTACTGGGGACTGCTGGTCGACCGCGAATACGGCGGCAGTGGAACTCCCTTCGCCAGCTTTGCACGATTCCTCACGCGCATGGCAACGGTCGACCCGACCGTTGCCGGTCTCGCCAGCGTGCATGGTTGCATTGGTGCGGTCGACCCCGTCAGCACATTCGGCACCGCAGAACAGAAACAGCGATTCTTGCCTGGCCTCGCCAGCGGCGAGCGACTCAGCGCTTTTGCACTGACCGAGCCTTGCGCGGGGAGCGACCTCACGGCGCTGCGCACTCGTGCGGTTCGCGATGGCGATCACTTCTTGGTGACGGGCGAGAAGCTCTTTATCACCAACACCGGACCGGGGCGAACTGTTGGGTTGGTTTGTTTGGTCGACGACAAACCGGCGGTGCTCGTTGTCGAACTGCCGCTCGAAGAGTCCGACACGTTTCGCTTCAAAGACTACGGCTTGTGGGCACTCAAACACACCCACAATCGCGGCATGGTGTTCGACAACTTCCGCGTGCCGGCCGAAAACTTGCTCACCACGCCGCGCGGCGATGGGCTCACAATCGCCTACCACGGATTGAACCTGGGCCGGGTTTCGCTCTGCGCGAATGCCGCCGGAACGATGCGGGGTATGATGGCCAGCATGATTCCGTGGGCCAAGTACCGCGTCACTTACAGCGAGCCAATCGTCCGCCGCGAATTGGTCGAACGTCGCTTGGGCGAACTGGCCGGTCTGATTGTTGCCTGCGATGCGCTGGTCGCGTGGTGCGCGGGACTGATCGATGCTGGCTATCGAGGTGAGATGGAGTGTATTGTCGCCAAAGTGTTTGGCAGCGAAGCCCAGAAGCACGCCGCGATTGAGCTCTGCATGAAAACCCACGGCGGCCGGGCGTTTTTGCATGGCCACGCCTTCGGCGACAATGTGCACGAGTTCCTTGCGCCGTGCATTTATGAAGGTGAGGGCGAGATGCTCTCGATGGCGTTCTTTAAGTCGCTGGTGAAACATCACGGCAAGAAGTATTTTGAGCCAATCGGCAAGAAGCTGGCGGCGGCCGGCATCAAAAAACCTAACCCGCTGAACCCCAGCCACCTCAGCACGCTCGCGCCGGTGGCGTGGCCCTACGCACAGTGGCGAATGGGCCGGATGTTGTGGGGGCCAAGTCGTGCGGAGTTGCCCAGCAATTTGCCCGGTCCGCTGCGCGCTCACGCCGAGCGAGCAGCGAAGTGCTTGCAGGACATGGCGGTCGAAATCTCAGACACGATGAGCAAGTACCAACTCAAACTGGCCGATCGCCAATGCACGATGGCCGAGCTTTCGCTCCGCTGTCAGCGATACATCACAGTTCTTGTGACCGCGCTCTACGCTGGGAACCAAGAAAACGAAATCGTCCGTGCCGCGGCCGACGTGTTTTGCAGCCGCACGCTCGACGACTTAGCCGGCAAGCGGCCCAGTCCGTCGCATTACCGCGACGTCACCCGGCTGGGTGGGCTCATCGCCGAGGGCAAATTCCCTGGACTCGACGCGATTCGGGCGGATGAGATTATGATGCGTTACGATTGAAGGACGACGCTTGTTTGCGTTAT
>JBGSRO010000049.1:0-21515 GCA_041737535.1 Pirellulales bacterium
GAAAGCCGCTTTGACAGCGGGCGTCATTTCGGCTTCCAGTTCCGGCGGCAACTTGCTCATGCAAGTATTGGGGCCGAAATCGACCGTGCGAGTCTAGCCCGGTTTCTCGGGTGCTTGCACCGGGGCGTGAACGGTTACGGCTTCTATTAATAATACTGATTGGGTTTTCCAATTCATATCACTAAACAACAACTGAGCGAAGAACATGGCGAAGAAAAAGGCGGTCAGGAAAACACGCAGCAAAGATGGCGTGAATCGCAGCGAAGCAATCCGCGACTACTTGAGTGCGAACGCATCGGCGAGCAATCAAGAAGTTAAACAGGCACTTAGCGACAAAGGCATCGGAGTCTCAGATACATTGATAAGCAATGCTCGCAAGTCGGCCGGCATGCCGCTCAAAAAGCGTCGCCGACGCAAGTTCGCCAAACGTGGTCCCGGTCGGCCGCCTACCGTTGCCACTAAGGCAGATGGTATGATCATCGTCAAAGACCTGATGGCCGCTCGCAACTTCATTTCGCAAGTCGGCAGCGTTGACGAGGCAAAGCGGCTCGTCGATGTGCTCGCCAAACTGGGTGAATAAAGTTGCGGAACGGTCAAGCTGGGGCCCTACGATTCATCGGGTAAATCGAGTAGACGGAATAGACTCAATTCCTGCTTCGCGGAGGTCGCAGAGCGCAATATGAACGATCGTGATCGCCTCGCAGCGTTTATTGAGCAGGCGCAACGACTCGCTGGGCTCGATGACGCATCGTATCGCGCACTCGCCGATTTGTTGCCAAGTGCCGACGTCGACGACGACCAATCATGCGGCGCTCCGCTCGTCACATTCTTTGATGCGAAGGTTTATGAACTAACGGCCTTCGAACGGATGAACGACGACCAGGCTGTGTTGCGGCCGGTCGAAGCAGCGCTCACCCCCGAAACGGCTGGCGCGGCGCGAGGCAGCGAAATTGTTTGTATTTTCGTTAACGACCGCTGCGATGCCGATGTCGTCGGTCGACTCGCCGAAATTGGGGTGAGACTGATCGCACTCCGCTGCGCTGGTTACAACAACGTCGATCTCCGGGCGTGCCGCGAACACGGGATCGATGTCGTGCGGGTGCCGACCTACTCGCCTCACGCTGTGGCCGAACATACCGTCGCACTAATGTTGATGCTCAACCGCAAATTGCATTTGGCTTATACGAGAAATCGCACTGGTGTATTCACACTCGATGGGCTCACTGGCTTCGACATGTTCGGCAAGACGGCGGGCGTCGTGGGGACCGGGGCTATCGGCCGCTGCACGATCGACATCTTGCGCGGTTTCGGTTGCCGAGTGCTGGCGTTCGATAAGTTTCCGAACAAGGAATTGGAGGATAACGATTGCGTCACTTACGTATCGTTTGAACAACTGTTGGGCGAGTCAGACATCGTCACGCTCCATGTCCCGCTGTTCGATGAGACTTACCATTTAATCAATAGCGATTCCATTTCAAAAATGAAGCCGGGGGTGATGCTCATCAATACGAGCCGAGGCGGACTGATTGATGCCCGCGCATTGATCGAAGGACTCAAGAGCGGACGCATCGCCTCGGCCGGGCTCGATGTCTACGAAGAAGAGGCGGGGATCTTTTTTCATGACATCTCCGACAAAGTTCTGGGCGACGATGTGCTCGCGAGGTTAATGACCTTCAATAATGTCGTGGTCACGTCACATCAAGCCTTCTTGACACGCGAAGCACTCGACAATATCGCCGAAACAACGCTCGCCAGCATCGTGGAGTTCCGTAGTGGCAAGCGAGGCGATCAATTGACCTATTGCGTGAAATACCAGTGAAAATGCCGGAGCGACTTGCGCCCAATGTGGTGGCAAAACGCTCAATCGCCGAGCCCAGTCGCTTTTCGTCGTTGCAGATAACTTGCCGCGGCACTACATTGAGTGGTCAATTTGGCCGGATGGTATGGTTTTCGCTACCTGCTCGTGCTAGTTTCGATTCACTTTATGAGTGTAGTAAATGCAGACTAAAATCGAAGGCGTGGGCCTCGCCTTGCCCGAATTCGCTATGCGGCAGGAGCATGCGGCCATTTACGCATCGGCCCACACCACAGCCGACGCAAAGCAGCAACGCCTGCTCAAACGACTGTACGATCGCTCGGGCATCGAACAGCGCTACAGCGTACTGCTCGAAGCAATCGGCGACGGGGGTGAAGCACCGCAGTCGTTTTTCCCTGATCCCGAAACTCAACCAGCCGGTCCCGGCACCGCCGTGCGGATGGACTTCTATTCAAAGTACGCGCCGAAATTAGCAACCGCTGCTAGCCACCGGGCACTCGAACAAGCCAGCGTCGAGGCAAAGACGATCACTCATCTTGTCACCGTTTCTTGCAGCGGGTTCGAGGCCCCCGGCGTCGACATGGCGGTAATCGAACAACTCGGACTCCCGCTCACAACCGCACGCACCCATGTCGGATTTATGGGATGCCATGGGATGATGAACGGACTGCGCGTCGGTCGCGCTTACTCGCAAGCCGATAGCGGGGCCGTGGTCCTGGTCGTCGCCGTCGAGACTTGCAGCATCCACTACCAGTATGACTGGACGCCACAAAACATGGTCGCCAACTCGCTGTTCGCCGACGGGGCGGCAGCTTGTGTATTGCGAGCGCGGCGGGCGAATGGCAATTCAAATAATTTGACGCTTGTCGACAACTTCGCCGAAGTGGTGCCAGGCACTCACGATGCCATGACATGGAAGATTGGCGACACCGGTTTCGCGATGACTCTCTCGCCTTTGGTTCCGGAGTGGATTCACGAAGGTTTACGGTCGAGGATCGAGCCTTGGCTCGCTCGCCACAAATTGGCAATCGACGATATCGGTGCGTGGTGCATTCACCCGGGTGGACCGAAAATTCTCGACGCTGCGGTTGCGGCTCTCGGGTTACCCGATTCGAGCGTCGACGCATCAAGGGCGGTGCTCGCGCGGTGCGGAAACATGTCGTCGCCGACTATCATGTTTGTGCTCGACGAACTGATTGAGCGCGGCGCAAAGCGACCGGTCGTGATGCTGGGTTTCGGCCCGGGACTAGCGATCGAAGGCGCCCTGCTGACTTAACTCAACCAACGTCGCCTGGCGGTAGACAAATTCATGACGAAACTCGCCACGAGTCTTGGCTCATGCTATTCGCCCGCCGCACGTTTTTTCTGCAACAACCACGTGTACAACGCGGAGTCGCCGTAAGCGGCCGTCCATGAATCGTGGTTCGCGTTGGGATAGAGCGTGAATTTCACCGGGCTGCCAGTCGCTTTGAGTGCGTCGACCATTTGCTGTGATTGTTCGGCGGGGACGATGACGTCTTTGCCCCCATGAAATACCCAAATCGGCACGTCTTTGAAGCTTTCAACCGCTTTCGGCGATCCGCCGCCGCAAATGGGCACAGCCGCCGCGAATCGCTTGGGCGCGAGCCGCAACAAGTCCCAGGTGCCGAAGCCCCCCATGCTCAGCCCCGTCACATAAATTCGCGTCCCGTCAACGCGGAAGTCGGCTTCGATTTTGTCGACCAGTGCCAATAGTGCCTGCGTGTCCCAACGCTGCCCGGCGGGACATTGGGGCGAGACCACAATCACCGGCAGCCGATTGTCGGCGATGTACTTGTGCGGTCCATGTTTCTTCACAACTGAAAGTTTGCTACCTCGCTCACCGGCACCATGTAAAAAGAGCACCAGCGGATAGCGCTGTTCGCCTTCCGCTTCGTAACCATTCGGAATGTCGACGACGTACTGCATGCTAACCGTCTTCGGATAGGTGAGTTCGGCCGACGCTATAATCTCTTCGCTGTTCGCAATGGTGCAAAAAACCAAGAATGCGAGCGGAATTAAGAGAGGAATTCTGCGCATGGTGTTGTCTCGTGAGGAGAGAAAATGTCGCTCCCGTCGCCGGACGGGGGACCAGTTCATAGCGAAACTCGCCAAAATCTAAAGTCGGCAATTCTTAATCGCCGTTTCCAAAATAGCCTGCGCACCGGCCGCTTCGAGTTGTTCCATTACGTCGATCACCTCACCTCGTTTCACCATCGCGCGAACGCTGAACCACCCTTCGCGCTCGAGCCGATTAATGGTCGGGGAGCTGAAACCGGGAGTAATCTTTTCGGCGGCGGCTAAGTTCTCCGCACTCACATTATATTCCAGCAGCGAATAGCTGCGGGCGATCACGACGCCTTCGAGCCGACGCGTAACGCGGTCGGCGATGGTGCCGTGCTTTGTTGTCGGGTTTTGAATGAGCACCGTCTCGTAGCGGCCGATTTCGTCAAGAATCCGAAGCCGATTGGCCACCAGCGTGCTCCCTGTTTCGACGAGGTCGACAATCGCGTCGGCGATGCCCAGCGCGATCATGACCTCGACAGAACCGGTCAGCTCGACCACGTGAGCCTTGGCATGGTGCTCGGCCAAGAAAGTTTCGGTGACGTGCGGAAAGCTGGTAGCGATCCGCATACCATTGAGGTCGGCCGCAATCTTCGCTGGCGAAACATCGGGGACGCAAACGGCCAGCCGACACTTGCCCATGCCGAGTGCGAGGCGTGTCGGCAGCCCGGTGCCCGATTCTTGCACGAGATCGCTGCCCGTGATGCCCAGGTCGATCGCCCCTTCAGCGCAAAGCGTGGGAATGTCGTCGGTGCGCAGAAAAGTAATGTCGATCGGCATATCGCGGACCCGCGCGAATAGGCTGCGGTCTTGCCGGCGAAAACTGAGCCCCGCCTCGGCAAGCAACTCGCCCGCGATCTCCGATAGTCGGCCTTTACTGGGAATTCCTATTCGTAAGTTTTCGCTCATCGCTTGCTTTCGCTGCTCCTAGAAGCTTTCTCGGCCAATCCTGACACGCCGAAACGCCGGGCGAGTTCGCTCTCGACTTCGGACAGCTCAATCTGCTGTTGCCTGAGTAAGACCAGCAAATGATAGATCAAGTCGCCCGCTTCGTAGATTAAGTGCGCGCGGGCTTCAGCCCCCACTTCGCCGGCCGCTTCGACCAACTCTGCCGCTTCTTCGATGATCTTTCCACCGATCCTGTCGATACCGGCCGCCAGCAGTTTGCAAGTATACGAGTTTTGGGCAGCGGTCGGGTCGCTGGCAAGTTCTCCCGCGCGGTCACGGAGAATTTGTTCGAGTTGGTCGAGGGGACGTGGCACGCAGCGGCTTTCAATATGGGCGAGGGCAACCTATGCACAGCGCGATCGAAACGCGACACTCGACCGTTGATCGATGAACGCGACGTGACAAACTGTCACTTTCTTGCGTTGGCTATTAGTTTATGATGGCAATTGGGCCGAGCGTAAGTGGCCACCGGAGCGTAGGCAATTGTCGCGACCGGTTGTCGTTGGAGAATGCGATGACTGTTGATTGGGCACAAGACGCTTGGTTTTTGACGGGCGCGACCGCCGTGGGTAAGTCGCGGGTGAGCCTCGCGCTGGCCCAACGGCTGGGGGCCGAGGTCATTTCGCTCGACTCAATGGCCGTCTATCGCGGCATGGACATCGGCACCGCCAAACCGTCGGCGACCGATCGGGCGACCGTCCCTCACCATCTGCTTGACCTCGTTGAGCCGATGGGCGAGTTCAGTGTGGCCCAATATTTGGATCATGCCGAGAAAGCGGTGGCCGAAGTTCGCGGCCAAGGCCACGTCCCACTCTTCGTCGGTGGGACACCCCTCTATCTGAAGGTCTTACTGCGTGGCATGTTCGCCGGTCCCGCCGCCAATTGGGGGCTTCGCCAAGAGATCGAACAAGAGGCGGCCCAGCTCGCCCCTGGCGAATTGCACCGCCGGCTTGAGCAACTCGATCCGCTGGCCGCATCACAGATTCACGCCAACGACACTCGCCGCATCGTCCGTGCGCTGGAAGTATTTCGGGCGACGGGCCAGCCAATTAGCCATCAGCAGATGGAATTCGAAGATGGCCGGGTGGCCGCCGATTGTCGAGTGTTCGTGTTGCGCCGCGAGCGCGAAGAACAACATGCCCGCATCGAGCGGCGCGTCGACGACATGCTTGCCGAGGGATTGGTCGAAGAAGTCCGCACGCTCACCGAGGGTGGCAAAACACTGGGCCGCACAGCGAGCCAAGCCGTTGGCTACCGCGAGGTGATCGAGCATCTGGCCGGCGAAACGCCCTACGAACAGATGGTTGAAAAGATCCGCACGCGCACGCGACGGTTCGCAAAGCGGCAGGGGACTTGGTTTAGGAGTCTCTCGGAGTGTCGGTTCGTCGATTTGATCGGTAAGACTGACGTCAATACAGTCGTCGATCAGATAGTGAACCAAGGTAAGACGGTCATCCCGCGTACTTGAGCTGTCGGTGTTGGCCGCCAGTTATGGAGCTTCAACCGCGACAAGCGTCGTCGCCTCAAACAACTTTAACCTCGTCGACTGACCACAAAATCCGCCACATCGGCGAGCAAATCGCGAGTTTCGCTCACCGGCACGACGTCGAGACACTCCCGCGCGGCAGCGACGAATCGCGAGGCGACTTGATGGGTGTAGTCGAGCGAACCGGTTCTGGCGAGAAACGTCGCCAGCTCGCGGTCAGTGACTTTTCCCTCAGCGATATCGGCAAGCCAACGAGTGCGACCACCATCAACCAGCGTATCGCGGGCGTGGATTACCGGCAGAGTGAATTTGCCTTTCGCGAGGTCACGGCCCAGCGTCTTGCCCGTTTGTTCTTCGACGCCGGTGAGGTCGAGCAGGTCGTCGGCAATCTGAAACGCCATGCCGAGATTGCGACCGTAGTCGCGCATCGCTTCGACCACCGCAGGCTCGGCTTCCGAAAGTTTTGCCCCCAGCTCGCAGCAACAAGCACATAGCTCGGCCGTCTTGGCGTCGATGATCTCGAAATACTCGACCTCTGCGAGCTCGAAATTACCCTCTCCAAGCGTTTGGAGCATTTCGCCTTCACAGACGCGGTTGGTCGTGCGGCCGATCAATCGGCAGTACTCGACCGTGTCGAGCGTGCTGGCCAGATAAAAAGCCTGCGAAAACAGGAAGTCGCCGAGCAGCACGCTCGTCTCATTTCCCCAACGGGCGTTGACCGTGTCGACATGACGACGCAGTTCGGCTTCGTCGAGTACGTCGTCGTGAACCAGCGTCGCCGTGTGAATCATTTCGACAACAGTGCCTAACAGCACGTGATCATCGGTTAACGCGCCACACGCTTTACCCGCCAGCAGCACTAATGCCGGCCGCAGTCTTTTGCCACCGAGCCGATAGCCGTGGCGAACGATCCGGTCAACTGCCCGGTGGCGGCTGGTAAGTTCTTCCTGAAGCCGTCCTTCGACTGCCGCGAGCTCGCTGGCGACAGGGGCGAGCAGGTCGCTCATCGCGACCCTTGGCCGAACAGGTATAGTGGTGCCACGCGGCATGATCAGTGGGCTCAGGATTGTAAAGTTTCGTGCAGGGACGATTGTTGCTGATTTCGCTGCCAGGGGCCACTCCGGCCCCCCGTCTTCTCTTCGAGTCGAAGTGCGCTGATCTCAATCGAGCGGTCGACTCCCTTGAGCATGTCGTAAATCGTGAGCGCCGCCACGCTAACCGCAGTCATGGCCTCCATCTCGACGCCGGTGCGGCCGGTCGTCGTTACGGTCGCCCGAATTGCGAGATTGTCGTCGCTGGCGAAGTCGAAATCGACGGTTACCGAGTCAATTCCGAGCGGATGGCACAGTGGAATCAAATCGCTGGTCCGTTTGGCCGCCATGATACCGGCGAGCCGAGCGACTTCGATCACGTCCCCCTTCTTTACCTCGCGATTTCGAATCAATTCGAGCGTTGCCGCATTCATGCGAACATTACCACTCGCCGTAGCCTGCCGCCGCGTTATTGGCTTCTCGCTCACGTCGACCATGCGGCTAGCACCGGTGGCGTCGAAATGGCTGAGCGGATTAATCACGGCGACGATCATTGAATGGGACTAACCCCCACCATTCTAGGAGTTTAGGGCAATAAGTCGAGTCGATGGACCCCTCTGAGCAACCGCGTTTGCCCAGTTGCGATTAACCGCTCGCATGGTCGCTAAATTCTTCGCCCCCCTTCGCAACCGCTTCGGAATAGATGACTTGCAACGAAGTCGCCCGCAGCGAAAGCCCTTCGCGACGCATCCGCGCGGCCCAGCGTTCGATGCGAATCGATTGGAGCAGGCAGGTCACACATACCATCAACGCACTAAATGCGAGAATCGCAACCGCCGGACTGCGAAAATGGAACGCTGCAATCGCCATCGCGATGAACGTCGCCAGACATAACAGGACGAAGAAAACTGTTCCTGCTCGTAATCGGTTCGGCGTCGGGAACGTGTAGCCAGCGATCAAAGTCATCAGGCCAATGGCAACAGCAGCCATTGCCGTTCCGTTCGACAATGGCGAAAAGTTCGCTTCAACGATTGTAAAGTAAGCAATCAGGCCCGCTACCAACCCGCAGAAGAAGATCGTGGCTGCCAGTGCGTGCCGCTCGGCACGAAACCGCGCGACCACCAGACTCAATGCCTGCTCCGGCCGCACGTTGTCGAGCGATTCATCGGTCGGCGAATCGACCGCGAGGGGAGATTGGTAGGGATTTTGGGTGTCGTGAGACATGCCGACATTCTACGCGATCACAACGTTCGTATCGCGGACGATACTTGAGCAACGCAAGTCCGACGAACACTCAGTCCGGCGCAAAAATACACCGGCGCGGCCGATCATTAGCAGTTGTTCTAATACGACAGCGCAGGGTTGCCATAGTCGGCCAGTCATGCTGCTCAAAAAATTAGCCTTAAAAACGCGGAAATGAAATGGTTTGAGAAGCCAACGGACAAAAAAACGCCTCTGGGGAGATCGGACGCCAAACCCAAAAGACGTTCTGGTCGTACTCTTGTGGCTGTTGGTGTCCCTCGTGGCAATCAACCTCAACGACTTGTGATTGAATCCTGCGCCGTCGCTCTACGCTACCGCAAGTATCTGCCGCTGCAATGCCGTTCATGCGCTCAAGGCGATTATGAAGATTGGGTGAATTTCAACAACAAACGTGTTTTTCCGATCGCTATTGCTTGACATGGTTGGACTTGACTCTACATTGAGCGACGGAGTTTCGACCTCAGTTATGGAGTTACGGCTAGTGAATCACGTTGACTGCCCGCCACATCAATCACGCTTGTGTGATGTCTTGATTCGCCGAACTCTGCTTTCTCTTCGGAGTCAGCCTCCTACGCCCGGTATGTTTGGACATTTTTGTCCCGTCGCTACTCAATAGCTAAGCCGGTTGAGATTTGGTTAGCTCTTGCAATTCGTGCTAGGGCTCCGTGCATGGAATGGCATCGCGATTCTTATGTTGACAAGGTGATAGGAAGGCTGAATCGATGAATCGGATTGTGAATTGTCTGCTCATGGCGTTCGCCATTTCAACTCCGCTAAGAGCCGAGCGAGTTTACGAGATTTTCGATCTCGGCACGCCTAGCGGTTCGAGCCAAGCCACTGCGATCAATGAAATTGGCCAAGTCACGGGTAGTTACTATACCGGATTCCAAGGTTTCGAGCGCGAGGCTTTTCGCTGGCAGCGCGAGTGGCCCGGCGTTCCCACTGGGGCCGCGAATCCTACTTTTTCAAGCGGCCAAGCGATTGAGAACGGCACAATGACGGGCCTGGGCACTTACCTAAACTCTGGTACCGAAGGGCGTACCATCAGCGAAGCCGGTGTTGTTGGCGGTTCGACGACGAGTCCCACACAATCGCGTCCACTGAGTATCGACGGTTCCGGCTCATTCATCGATTACAGCGACTTGGCTCCGAACAACCAAGCGTGGCGACTCGGTGATGTGATTGCCATCGACGACACAACCGGTCGCCTGGCCTTTGAATATGGCTACACCGCTTTGCCGGGCGACTCGGCCGCAACTTTCGTAAGCAGCTTGAATGGTTCGCCAAATTTCAACGCAACAGTGTTCACCGCGATGTCGGGCGAAACCATCGTTGGACATAGTGATTCCGATACTGGTCGACGGGCCGTGTTATGGCGACCCGATATTGGCCTGACCGACCTCCACCCGATGATCGACAGCCGACTAGGGGGAGTTTACGACAGTTACGCGGTTGATGTGACCAGCGAAGGTTACATTGTCGGCATGAGCCAACTCGCACCTCCTGGCGGTGACGGTGGCGGCCCTTCGGCAAACTTAGTCGCCGCCTTTAGCATCGGCCCCGGCTTCCCAGAAGAGGAAACTTACACTGGCCCCATCGGTTGGATGGTGATCCCCGCGCCGGGCGGCATAGGTCCCCCCAATGTGATCGACCTTGGCCCTGTATCGCGGGTCACGACTCAAGGAATTGTCTACGACAGCGGCGTGAATGCCGTTAACAACTACGGGCACGCTTTAGGAACTATGGATCGCGATTTTGGCGAGTACACAGCCGAAGTCCCCTTCCTGTATCGCGACCAACGGCAGGTGTTTGTCCAAGATCTGTTGCCCGACGATAGCGACTTTCAGGTGGAATACGTCACGGACATCAATGATCGAGGCGAGATCGTCGGGCTCGGTCACAGCGAGGCAGGACAGCGTGCATTTCTCATGCGGTTGGCGGCTCCCGATCACTACACCCAGGGCGATAGCGCCTGGGGCAGCGATTCGTTGCTCGGTGCCAACTGCCTGTATTGTAATCTGGCCGATAGTGGCTGCTTCGTAAGCAGTACCGCGATGCTGCTATCGACATTTGGATACGATGTCACACCCCAGCAACTTAACAATAGACTCACAGAAATCGGCAATTTTACCAATGGCAACATGAACTTCACGTCGATGCCCCGCACGACGGACTGGGGGCAACAAACAGGCGAAGCTGGCCTCGACTTGGTATTCAACGAGGCGACGCTGACGGGATCGACGCGAGACGAAATTGTCGACAATCTCGAAATCTATATCGAACAGCATGGACCTGTGATACTGCGAGTTCCCTACTACAACTCAGCGAATCAATCGTTCTCGTTCTCGAATGGCGTGCATGCCATCGTCGCTTATCGGGTAGAACCCGATGGCACTGTGTGGGTTCGTAATCCCGGTAGCAGTCATTCGGGTACTGGTGAAGCCGGCGTCGATGTGCTTACGCTCGATGGCTATATCGCCTACGAGAACAACCGCCGGCAGTCGTCGGGGCTGATCGTACCGCTCAGCGCTGATCTTGAGTGGTTGACGCAGAAGCGCATCAACTACGCGACGGTGGCGGGGGATGCGGCCGACTTGCGAGGTGAAGCGTCGTCAGCCATTGATTTCGTCTTGACCGACCCCCGTGGCAGACGGTTTGGTTTCGATCCCACGGCCAACAACGGCGCAGGCATTTTCTTCAATGAAATCCCCGACAGCACCTACTCCCGCAATGACCCCGTTGTGAGCCCCGATGGAATATTGGTGGGCGACGATACTTCGCGAACGATTAGCTTTATTCTTGGCGATTTGATTGATGGCGACTATCTGCTTGACGTTTTCTCTAACTTGCCGAGCGATTGGCACATCAACTTTGGCCAAAACTCTCGCCGGGGCTACGGCAGTTCGCAGTACGCCTACTCTGGTTCGAGCACAACTGCCGGCGCGGCGGGATCCTACGAGTTCTCGGTGACGATTGTGCCCGAACCAACGTCTGTGGCAATGCTCGTAGTGACTGCCTTTGGCATCATCTATCGACATGGAAAGGCACGCTAATGACTTACGGCAAAACTCTGGTCGCGGCCACGACAGCAGTTCCGGCTGTTGCGACTCACTCGGACTTCCGAAACCAATCGAATGTCAACAAAACGAAGAGGCGACGTTCACTAAACTGCGGCTCTTTCTTGCTCCGCACTTGGTTGGTGCCTGCTTTGTGCGCCTGCTTGGCAGACATTGCCAGCGGCCACAACCTCGTCGACCTTGGTTCGCTGGCCAGTGGCACGAGTCGCGCCTACGACATCAATAATCACGGGGTGATCGTCGGTGAATCGCGGTTCGACAACGGCTCGCGTATCGAAGATTTCCAAGCAATCAAATGGGTCGATGGAGAACTCCAGAATCTCGGCGGGCTGCACGGTCCACACTTCGGATCGGCCACGATTCGGTTTATCAACGACAACAATGTTGCCTTGGGCAACGGCTGGTCGCCAACGCGAAACCCCCGACTGCTGCTGTTCAATCCAGACGGTTCTTTCAGCCAGAGTCTCAACGTCGACATTGCCAACAAGACGGGCGTTAACCTCTCAACTTGGGTGCCGCGTGGTTTGAACAATAACGGCGATATGCTTCTCGGTGGCGGTGATATTTGGATCAACAATCCCAGTTCGAATGGCCAGCCTTCGTTTGACGATCCCGAAGCCCCTGGCGGAATCTATAGTAGCAACCAGGGCGATGGTTACCTGATTACCGATTTGCCGAACTTCTCAGCGTACGCCATCAACGATCATCGCATCATGGTTGGCAATAGCTATGTTTACGATCCACTCACCGATGAGGGTGGCGATCAAGCTGCTGTCTGGTACGAAACGCCTGAAGACCGCTCCGTCGAATATCTCGGAAACTTTGGTGCCGACCGCAGTACCGCCAGAGCCATTAGCAACACCAACATCATCGCCGGTGAGCTCAGCTATTTTCCCGACGAGCCCGACTTTCCCGACGGCCCCTCGGTGTTCGCCAACTTGGCTATCGCGCCCGATTTCCAGTCCAGCTCGGCGGTGAACACACTTCAACAACCTGGGTTCGTCTACAATTTGAACACTGGCGTTGCGCAATTTTTCGGCCAGCCAGGTAGCATTCTGAACGTTACCGATATCAACGATGCGGGGGATGTCGTCGGTTATGACACCACGAATCAAGATCGCGCCTTCGTCGTTCGCCAAGGGACTCTGTACTATCTCGACGAGCAAGTTGTCGCCACAGGATGGAATCTCGCGCAGGCGCATGCGATTAACAATCGGGGTCAAATCGTTGGCGACGGAATCGCGCCGGATGGTAATCGCCGCGGATTTCTCTTCGAGCTAGCAGGCCCGCTGGGGCCACCGCCACTAGCACAAGATATCTTCGTCGATTCGGTCAGGAATTCACTCGGCGCGATAACCGACACGACCGACACCAACTTGCGGCGACTCTACGACTATGTGATCAATGACCCCGGATACGATTTGGCCGACTCAGTCTCGCTTGCTCAGGCCAGCTACATGCTCGGCACGGCATTTCACGAAGCGGGGTCGCCACTCGAACCAATCCACGAAATTGGGCCGCCAGGTTACTTTCGGCAATATGACAACCGGCCGGAGTATGGCAACGATCAAGAAGGCGATGGATTCAGGTATCGCGGGCGAGGTTACGTTCAGCTTACATGGAAGACCAACTACGAGAACATGGGACGCATCTTCGGCGTCGATCTGGTCAACAACCCCGACCTCGCGCTCGACCACGACTTGGCGTACCAGATTCTGTCTTATGGCATGCGAAACGGGAGCTTCACCGGTGCACCAATGGATTGGTACATTAACGAAGCCGGCATCAACTATGTCGCGGCGCGGGCTGTGGTGAACGGCCGGGGCGATAAGGCGGATAAAATCGCTGGTCATGCGCTGATGTTCCAACTGGCCTTCGAGTCAGCCTTGCCCTACATCGCAACCGCAGGTGGCGGACCCAGCGGCCCACCAGGCGGTGACATATCCCCTAATGTTTTTCAGTTAGCATCGTCGTCGGCCGCAGCGGCCAACCTCGGCGCGTCGGCGACGCTCGACAATTTGCTTAACGGTGGAACGCTTAACATCAATGGCGTGACAATCGACGGCTGGGAAGTCTTCGGAAACGAAACTCGGAACGTCGCCATTGACTATTCACAAATTCAGGTCACCGCCTCTTTCACGGGCGATAATCAGCTCGAATTAGAATTTGACTTCGCGGAAGAACTTGTTGCCCAGGGTTCTTTGGCCGACTTGGAAACGGGCGAGTTGATCAACTTTCGCCTCGAATACCAGCTAACCCTCGCCCCCCAGTGGGAAGCCGCGATCGCGTTTGCCCAATCGCTCGACGATCTGGCAATCATTAATCTCGATCCCAATTCACCCGGTGGTTTGGTCATGGCGCTACCCAGGTTGCTCGACGAATTGGGTGGTTTTGCGTTGTCCCCCAATCAGGCGACTTTCATGGACAACCATCCCGACTATGCGGGCCAGATCCTGAGTTGGTCGGGAGTTTTCGATCCGACGTCACAGCTTACCGTCCAGACGCTCATTAGTCTCTTTGGCGATGAAGCGGGCCATTCGGTGCAATTGTCGTCGCTGACTCAAAGCTTTTCGCTCGCCAACGCACAGGCCATCCCCGAACCGGCAAGCCTCGTGTCGCTTGCGCTGGTGGCCTCGCTCTTGTTAACACCACGAATCTTACGCCGTTCCACTTCTTTTGCTTCACGGGAAAAACGCTAATGAGCCATCCACATTTCGTCAGCCGATCATTCGCGGTCGTGCTAGTGTTTGCCCTGCTTGCCGGGTCTCGTTCGACTCGGGCCGCCTTGTTGAATGTCAGTGCGCTCGACGCCACCGCCTCGGCTTTTGCCCGCGGAGCAAGCAATCCGTCGCTGACCTATCGCGCGACTAGCTGGAACCAAAACGCCGGGTTTGATGCCGCGCGGGTGATGTCCCCCAATGTCGTCAAGTTCAATGGCGAATACCTGATGCTCTATGCGGGCGAACCGCATAACAACCATCTCTCGATCGGACTCGCGACCTCCAGCAATGGCGAAACATTCACGCGATACTCCACTGCCCCGGTGCTGGACTTCGGTACGCAGCCCGACGCCAGTCCCAGCAACTGGGCCGCCTATCGCACGAGCCCAGGTGCCGTGATCAACGATAACGGATTGCTCCGGATGTACTACTACGGCGACGACCGCAATCTTTACGCGATTGGTCGCATCGGCCTGGCCACCTCAACCGACGGCCGCACCTGGACACCGCACCCCGACAATCCAATTATTACCAACACGAACACCGTTGACTCTGCGCAAGTCGCTCAAATCGGCGTCGGGCTCAGCGAGGTCGTCAAGCTGAGTGATACCTATCACATGTATTACACCATCAAGGGTGCGCAAGGCCTCTACCACACATCCTCGACCGACGGCTTGAACTTTGACATCGACTACCAAAACCGTCGCCTTGTCAGCGATACATTTCAATTATTTGCCGCAACAACTCACTCCCACAACGGCACCGATTTTATTCTCGCCACCGGTTACAACGAGCTAAATCAACAAGTCTTTGCGCTATCGACCGATGGCATCAACTTCCAGGTGGGTAGCACTCCGATACAGATCGGAGCGAACAACAACGTGGGTGTTTACCGCGACTTGACACTCCGCAGCCTGATGATTGAAGACGGAGTATTGAAAGGCTGGGGCGAGCGCAACGTGGGCAATATCACCTGGTCGTTTGGCAACTTGCAAAGCGAGTATGCCACCGTTGCTGAGCCCAATTGGGATGCGTTGTTTGTCCAAACGGTACCCGAGCCTGCTACTATCAGCTTGCTAATTCTTTCCGGCACCGTCGTCGCGCTCGCGGCGCGTCGCCGCTCATGCTGAACACCGACCGCATGGACTGATGTAAGAGCGATCTCATCGCATTTTGCAAGTGTCGTTTTGCTCTTACGCCGTGCTAGTAATCATTTATTTCGACGCAACACTTTAGGAGAATCGCTAATGTTTCGATACCTGCTTTTTACTAGCTTATGTTGTGTTGCAGCCGCCGACTGCCTCGCTGCGCCCATCGATATTCGCGTCGATTTGAACAACGCTTTTGCCGCGAACCTCTCCGGCTGGAATGTCATTTCCGGAAGCAACAATTCCCCGGCAACTATCAACAACCTACGAGATTTTGAAACCAACGAGCTCACCAACGTTGGGGTCATGCGTAGCGCACATAGTGGCGGACGGGTGGATAGCGGGTCGTGGCCCCATGGGACAATTGATTGGGTGATTGAGAATGCTGCTCGCGATAGCATACTGGACAATGGCACGGCAACTGTCACCTTTTTCAATCTACCACAGAATCGCGATTACACCGTTGAGGTCGTTCACTCGTCGATCACCACAGCCGACGCCGGTCGTACGCGTATCGATGGTGCGAATGCCGATCGCACTTATCAGGGAAACCCCGTGCCAGACGTTTGGAATGGCAAGACAAATGGGTTTGACCAGATGGACTGGCTGATCTGGGACGACATTTCTCCAACCCTTGGCGAAATCGTCGTGACCTTCCAAGGTGGAGGTGCCGGTAGTATTCGGATTTCGTCAATTCCCGAGCCCAGTTCGCTGGTCATCGTGACGGGGCTTGTGCTCGGCAGCCTGCTTGCTTGTTTCGGAAAGCAACGTTGGAACATTCCACTCTTCGATTACGCCCCAAGGTTATCGTGCTTTATAGCGATCATTTCTGCGGCGACTATTTCCGCTAATCAAAAAGCATCGGCGGCAACAATCACCTATTCACCCCTCTACACACTTAATGGAAGTGCTACCTTCGAGACATTTGGACTGTCTGTGGATGGCGCGGGCGATGTCAACAACGATGGCTATGACGATGTGATTGTCGGCTCCCCGTGGCATGAGTTCGCAAGCAATGCCGGGCGGGGTAAGGCAACAGTTTATTCCGGTCGCGATGGAGCTGTGATTTGGAATTTCATCGGAGAAGGCTCGAACGACGAATTCGGTACCTCCGTCGCCGGAGTCGGTGATGTCAACGGCGATGGCCACGCCGACTTTGTTGTCGGGGCTCCAGAAGACAAGCCTAGTTCGGGCAATGGCCAAGCCTACTTATACTCCGGCAGCGACGGAACTCGAATCGTGAAAGTCGCTGGTTCCTTCGGCGACCTGTTTGGCGAGGCGGTAAGCGGTGCCGGCGATGTCAATAGCGACGGTGTGCCCGACTTTATTGCCGGTGCTCGCGGTGCTCAGCATTCCACAAATGATTCCCAGGGAGATGCCCACGTTTACTCGGGTGCCGACAACAGCCTGCTGCACGTTCTTCAAGGCGATCAATACGAAACGCTTGGCGACGCCGTTGGCGCCGCTGGCGATGTCAACGCCGACGGCTACGACGACCTGATTATCGCCGGTGAAGCAGGCCATGTCCGCGTCTACTCGGGTCTTGATGGATCGAGGCTCTACAATCTGAGCGGCAGCGGCGCAAACGATCATGGTTTTTCAGTCGGCGGAGCAGGTGATGTGAATAATGATGGCTACGACGACATGATTGTTGGTGCGCCGCAGACAAACCAAGGTCGTGGAGCCGTCTTCGTTTACTCCGGTTTCGATGGCACGATCTTGCACAACATTAACAGTACCGCATCAAACTTTCGACTCGGATGGGATGTCGACGCCGTGGGCGATATTGATGGCGATGGACACGACGATTTCGCGGTTGGTGGTGCCAACGGACAAGTCTTTTCCGGACGCACGGGCGACCTGCTACATACCTTTGGCCTCGGCTACACTTTCCGAGTAGCCGGCGATATTAACAGCGATGGAGTCGTCGACTTTATTGGAGGCAACCCTTTTGCGTCTGCAAATGGCCTGACTAGCGCAGGGACGGTGATCGTATACGCCTCGCAAGTTGAGGTTCCCGAACCGCAATCCCGAATGCTCATCGGCATCGCCATGCTCATTGTCAGTGGTCGCTGGCTGCGACCTCGTCGCGGTCGGAGCTAAGCAATTCTTCTGGTTGCTCTCTAGCGAGAGCGACTGACTGATCATTCTTGGCACCGTTGTCGGAGCGTCAGCACATCGCCGCGACGACCGCCGTTTTCAATTACCTACGACTCGATTTCTTGTTACCCCCCGTCACCTTGAACAGATAAAGAAGGTTTACTAATGCCCCACCCAATATTTAAGTTCCTCGCTCTCGTGGCGGTTACCCTTCAACTGCTTAGCACGGCAACCACCGTCTCCGCAGCGATGTTGCCCACGCGAACTTTCCTCACCGAAGGGCGCGAGGGGAGATGGAATGACGATGGCACAAAGATCGTCTTTACGCGCGATACCATCTATTCGAGTAAGTTTCGCTTCAACGTCTTCACCGCCGACGCCGACGGTACCAATGCCGAGCAAATTACCTTCTTCCGTGGCAACGAATTCATTAATCAGCACGGGACTGCCTGGCTACCAACGTTCCGCCCCGGCACCAACGATATCTACTGGCGAGACGACACTAACGGCGCGTGGTACGCCGCTTACGCGGCGAATTCGACGCCCGGAAATCGCACGAGAACCAACATCGGCGGACACTTCTCTGCGATTCGCTTTTCGCAAGATGGTTCGAAATATGCCTATTCCTACTTCCTCGGTCCGGGTCAACACAGAATCTACGTCGGTTCGGGTACCGCGACACCCGGTTCTTCCATCTATCTCACGGGCATCGATCAACGGATTTTAGGAGAAATGAACTGGGGATTTGGCGACTACGCCGATACCATCACCTTCGCCCAAGGTATCGGCAATGGCCCCGATTCGCTCTACACCATTCAGAGCAATGGGACCAATGCAACGCGAATCACCGACGATGCGTTTGGCGTTGTGCGCGATCCCATTTGGTCGCCCGACGGCGAGAGCATTTTCTTCAAGCGGCAGTTCAACGACCAATGGGATGTGTGGTCGTTGAACCTCGAAACCAACCGACTTGTACAGTGGACGGACGATGCCGACGAAGAGTTGAATCCAACTCTCTCTCCGGACGGTAGCACTCTGATGTTTAACGTGTATGACGAGGTGGCCACCGCGTCGAGTCCGACCTCGGTGTTTCGCTTGTTCACTTTGGATGTCTCGACGATTCCCGTACCCGAACCAAGCAGCGTCATCTTAGTTTTGCTCGGCGCCGTCGGTTTGGGAGCCGTTGTTCGCCGCTAGCCCGCACCTATTCTCGTGAAGCAGACGCCATGTACCGATTCGTTAAATTCTGCACCGCAGCTTTGGTGTGTGTCGTCGTGCTTGCCGATGTGGGCCGGGCTGAATTGTCGATCCAGCAGATGTTCGACCGGATGGCATCCCATGGCGTCACCGGGGCGACGATTATTACGCACGGGTTTACACCTACCGACGGTGGTGGCGACTATATGATGCCACTGGCCCAATCGGTACGCAACGAGTTGTTGGCCCAGTCGGGCGGAAACGTTTGGCTACTCGACTACGACTTGACCTCCGATGGAGGGACCGGGGTTTTCAACACCAGTACCAGCGTCTTGCCACCAACGAACGCCTCGGCGGTGGGGCACGTGATTTTGCTGTTCGATTGGGGGCCTGAAAGCAACGAGACCTCGCGCTGGTGGGCCGAGACTGCCGGCGACGCCCTCTTTTCGCTTGGCACCGGGTTGGGGTTGTTTGACCCCCGACGGCAGCAGGCTCCTCCCACGCACTTCATCGGGCATAGTTTTGGCACGGTGGCCACCACCGAAGCGGTCGAACGACTTGCCGCCTACGATGTGGCCATCGATCAAGTCACGTTGCTCGATCCTCACGACTTCGATCAAAGCGACGTCCCCAATTTCCTCTCGCCGAATTACGATGGCCTGCAACGGATGTTCGAGTTGGGAGCGCCCAACGGCTACGGGGCAACGATTTGGGATAACGTCGAGTTTGCCGACGTTTACTATCAAACCCGTGGCAATCAAGGGACGGCCGCTTCTTTCGCTACCGCCGACCCAGAAGGTCGCCCGATTTCGGGTGCTTACAATCGTCATCTGAGTGATGGCGAGGAACTCCCAACCGGCAACCCCTACGGCCTCGGGACTTCAAGCGATCACGGCTACACCTGGAACACGTTTTACACGGCAACTGTCACGGGCAATTTACCGCCTGGTGCCGCTGCTCCTGCGGATGCGAACCTCGACTTCAACAGCACCGGATGGGCTTACAGCGTTCACAACTCCAATCGCCTCCCCTTGCCAGCGGCCAACTTCTATGAGGCGGGGCAAGACCACCAACATAGTGATTCGTCGCTGGTGTTTCCGGATAGTACACCAAATTATCTGGAGCTAGCCGAGCAGGACCTGTCGACGCTTCAAGTGACTCAAGGACGCTGGGCACCTCAGTTTCAGCCCGGCGACATCGCCAACGGCGACTTCTCGGGTGGGCAGCGCTCTGACTCGACCGAAGACCTCATTTCCGGCTGGTCGAATCACGGCGGCGGGGGCGACAGCGAAATTAACAACCAATCAGGAAACAACTACATGCAGCTCGATGCCAACGACGAGCAGCGATCCCACAACTACACCTACATCCCCATCAACGCGGCCACGCTCAATTTCGATATCCGCATCGACAATCCCAGTAGCGACGACTGGTTGAGTGTCATCGTCGGCGACGAGACGCTCGTCAACTACAGCCTCGCGAATCCAACCGATTGGATTCGCATCGAACGCCCGATACCAGTGCAACATCGCGATTCCGTAGCAACTTTCGGTTTCGATCTTGGGTTTGGCTCGAACGTCTTCGACGACCCGGCTGTCCACATCGATAACGTCTCGTTCGGCATGGTCGAACCGTTGTTCGCCGGTACGCAAGGCCCCGGCAGTGAGATTGACCTCGGCACCCTGTTCGTCGGCGAGTCTCTGTTGTCCGATTCCTTTGGTTTTAGCAACTTTGGAGCCAATTCGTTTCTCGACGTGTTGGCCGTTGAGTTCAGCGACATCAGTGGAGGTGCTGAGTTGTGGGACGCCCCCAATTTTACAGAGCTGCTCGGCGTCGGTTTCGCTGCCCCGTTGAATCCACTCGATTTCGAGTTCCTCGGTGCCGACCAACCGGGAGAATATCGCGTGCTCGTCAACCTCGTGACCAACGACTCACGACCAATTAGCTACGAACTCGTCGTTGCGGTCGTCCAGCCCGACTTTAACGGCGACGGCTTCGTCGACGCGGCCGACTACACCGTTTGGCGCGACTCCTTGGGTAGCACCACGGGATCTGTGGCCGATGGCGATGGATCGGGGCTCGTCGACGAAGCCGACTACTTGCTGTGGAGGCAATACTTTGGCCAGTCCATACCAACGGTCGATGCTCTGACGGAAACGGCCGTGCCTGAGCCATCGAGCATTTTAATCTGTCTGGCTGCGGTGTTTGCCTTCGCATGCTCCGGTCGCATGCAAACAGCGGGGCGTGGTGTGTTCGGCGACAATTGTAAACAGCGGTCGAAAATCAGAGCGCCTGGCGTCCGAATCGATACGGCAAATCTGGGCGGCGGCTCTCTGTGACGACGACCGCCTCGGAAGGCAACTGCGCAACTGGCCAGGAAACCCATTTCACCCAAACGTCAAAGCAATGGCAGCATCGAACACCGCAGCCGAAATGGGCCGTTCCTGCACCCGGCTGGCATCATTCAAGCGCCCGCCGTCAGACCCACACGCGGGGGGCTTAAGCGCGTGTGCGCTCAGTCAAACCCAGCTTCCAACCCCACCCCCTCGAGGCCAAGCTAACGGTTTTCTGATTCCGGGAGACCTAGCATGGCGAGTACCAAGCGGGACGAGGCGAAGGAACAGTTTTGGCGGAGTGCGATCACCCG
>JBGSRO010000050.1:0-6588 GCA_041737535.1 Pirellulales bacterium
TCGGGTGATCGCACTCCGCCAAAACTGTTCCTTCGCCTCGTCCCGCTTGGTACTCGCCATGCTAGGTCTCCCGGAATCAGAAAACCGTTAGCTTGGCCTCGAGGGGGTGGGGTTGGAAGCTGGGTTTGACTGAGCGCACACCAAAAGACATGTCAGGCGAGAACTTAAGTAAGTCAGGTAGCAGCTTCTCCACCTGCTGGGGGGACTCCGCTAGCGGCACAAACACTGACAGCTGGCGCACGCGGAACAGTAACGACGCCTACTCGATGACGTACCAGGTTACTCCGCGTGGCGGCAGTTGAGCATTGATCGTCACGTTGCGACGTTCATCGAGCCGATATTCGACTGGTTCTTGACCCTCTTGGCGAATCAAGGCCGTCTGATTCAACCCCGTGTAATACAACGGCAGCGTCACTTCGCGAGTGACCGACTCGTTGAGTGGGTTGAAGATGATGGCCATGCCCTTCTCACTCAAATCGGGATTCACGTGGAGCATCACGTCGATGTCGCGGCCATCGGGACGTCGCACATGGATAAGGTCGCTCATCAATATATCGCGGTGCTGCTTGAACCACCCGATCCACTTTTGGACAACTTTCTTGGTGGCGGGCGTGTCGTAGAGGCGGTTCGCGCGGAAGCTGGGTTGCGCACCAGAGGCCAGAAGTTGCGCCATGTGCAATTCGTACCACTCAATATTCTCGTGCAGTGGTTCAAGGACCGATCTCGGATCATTTACGTAAGTCGGAATCAACCCAATCGACATCCAACCCATCGATGGCGTCTTAAAGAAGGTGCCATCGTAAATGTATTGGCGATAGAGCAATAAAGTGTGCTCGCGCGAAAGGTTGGCGCTTGCTTCTCGATAGCCCATGCCGGTGCATGACTGGCCATTTAGAAAGTACCAGTCGGGTGCCGGTGCCCACATGTTGCGTTGTTGAACTTCATGGAATACTGAAACTTGCTGTTGCCATTGTGCCCACTGCGAGTCTTTGAGACCACGATGATGCTTGTGAGTCGTCGAAGCGCAGGGACAACCGTGATAGGGACCGTCGGGATTGAGGGAACCAAACCCCGTTCGGTCGACGAATTCCCATACTCTTGGGTAATAGGTATCGGACCAATCGCTCGCAATGCAAACACTTTGACCGAACGGGCTTCCTGGCTTTCCCGTGGCAGGATCGACGACATCGACACTTGGGCCTCGACCGCGCGACGCGACCATTAGCTCATAGCCCCCCGTGATGATGCCTCGCTGTCTGGCGTAGGAAGTGATTCGACTCCATTTGTCAACGTATGCCCGTTCTAAGTTGTCGTGAGCGATTCCCGGCCAGAAACTGATGTCGAGACGTTCGAAACCGACTTCGTGCATTTGATCGATCAACGGAATCAGGACGGCCGGGTCGTGCGTTGGGGTACTTACGGCTAACAGGTGCTCGGTGACCTGTGGCGCCAGTAACCGGTAGAACCGTCGTACACCCAGCGATCGGCGCTCAACTTCGTCACTATCCTGCAACAACTCGAACGTATGAAAACTGAAAAAGCTGTCGCCCGGCTCGATTATCTGATCTGGACCGACTGGTGCCTGGCTGATCATTAGGTTGCGGAATAAGTGTCCGAGCAAATGGTCTACGAACGCCGTATGATGGGCCCAAGTGTTGTATGCAGGATCTATCTTCCACTTCGTCGTTGTGCCTCCGGCCAGATAAGCCGGCGTATCGTAGCTGATTGGGCGAGAGTGGTCGCCAGCCGCGTGCGCATCACCTGGGCGGTGATTGATTAGGTGGCAAGAGTAGTCACTCTCGGTGTGAATGCGTTCGATCTGGTCTTGTGCCAGCGCTAGGATTTCGCTCTCAAATTCGTCGACCTCGATGGGCATTTCAGAGTTGTTGTGCACCTCAATCGACTTGGCGATGACAGGAAGGCCAGCGTAGATCTCGTAGTGCACATCAACCGTGACGTCACGGTGTGGATGGGTAGCCGACTGAGGAGCAACGTAATGCATGGTCAATCGGATTCCCTTCGGGGGCCACGCGCTTGAAACGGCATTAAATTTGGGTTGCCAGTGGTAACGCTTCATCGGCGAACTCACACTCATACCGGTGAACCGAAATGCAGTTGGAGACGTTGGCATATCTGGCAACCAGTCTGTCATCAGGTACGACGACTCGGGCTGCTGTGATAGTCCACCAATGGGATACCATGTGTCGTCGAGCTTGACACGCGCTTCGGGCTTCACCCCTCGAATGAACTCGGCTTCGTTCGACAGGTTGCGGTAACTCACGCATGCCAAGTTGTTCCCCAAGTAGAAAGTTCGGCTGACCAGTCCATTGCTGAGCATGATCTCAGCCGATTGTCCGTCGTCGGCAAGTTTGAGCTGCACGCTTGCTGGCACGCTGACGGGTCGAATTAACCAGTCTTGCCGCGCCCGCTCCGTTCTCAGCGATTTGACATCTTCGACGCCCGATTGATCGGCTAAACTGCTGATCAGTGCAGTTCGCTCCGCACGATTCACTTTCTTAGCTTCGTCAATCGCCTTGTAGTCGACTAACAAATCTGCCATTGGATCGAAGCATCCCGTCTCAAATTTGGCAACGCGAACTTCGTGAATAAGCCCCTTGAATCCTTCGGTCGGTAATCCGGCGTTGCCGATTCGGAATTGAGACGCGATTGCCGCTGGCGCTGCAATCTCGCAAACGAGAGCTCCGTCGCGAAAAGCCCTTGCAGAATCTTGGTCTTTGACAATCGCCAGGTGGGTCCACGCTCCCTCTTGAACGGGTCCCAAATCGAAAGAGCCGACGCCACCTACGAAGGCAACCCATCGGTCTCCCGATTGCCCCAACACGTATCCCCGCCCACCATTCCCGTTGGCAACGACACCATGCAATCCGTCGTGTGTCGGCAGTTGTGACGCGGCCCACGCTTCAATCACACAGTTGTCGCTGGTGTCGACGATGTTCTCTTCTCGGGTATACATGTCGCGGTTGCCATCGAATTGAAGCGATCCAGATCCCGCTCGATGAGGGGGCGCGGCAGCGAAGAATTTGGGCTCCCCTTGCCGAACTAGGTCTTTTTCGCGGCCGCTGAAATCGGTCTGTTCCTTCGGTCCGACTTCGAAGGTGACCTGGCCGGCGTTTTCTCCCAACTTGTAGTGCGCAACAACGGTTGTTTCGCCGACAGCGACTCCGATCAATTGTGTAGCAAGAGCCAAAGTCGCCAAATTGAAAGAAATGTTCATCGCTAGCACCAAAGTTCGCTAAGTGAGAAAGCGCGGCAATCTCATGCTATGGTTCAGCAACCGGCGCGCCCAGAAGCGAGTGCTTGCCAATGAACCGTCGACGCATTCTGTTGGGCTGACTCGACATTCATATGTGGGCCGATTGTGCAACTTGCGAATGGATTGCAACTTGCGAATGGATATAGTCGAGGCATCGAGCGTGGTCGATGCAAACTCGATTGATCATCGCGGTTCTGTCGATCGTTTGTTTCATGAGTTGATCGATGCTCGCATCGGGCAGGTGATCGACATAACAGTTCGCGCTGGCAAATCGGTCGAAACCGGCGAGCACACATACCTCCGAAGCCACTGGCAGAGAGTAGTGCGTGTTGTCTTCTGCTGCGTCGCCGAAGGGCCAGACTCTCCCGAGCAGGTCAAGTCGCGTGCGGAGTGTGTCAGGAATTGCGCTCTCCGATGTCACCGCTCGCCAGTACTCGGTATCGCTTCGCTGACTTAAACAAAAATGCATCGCAACAAAGTCGCGAACCCAGTAGTAGGAACGAAGCATCTGGGTGTTGAAACGCGTGCGAAGCACTTCGGTCGATTGGCCGCTGGGCCAATTCTCCGTGAGCCGATACAGAGCATAGGTAATGAGCGCGATGCCGGTGGCTTCGAGAGGTTCAATGAATCCTCCCGACAACCCGATCGCGACACAATTACCGACCCACGCATCTCGTTGGCATCCCGTACGAAATCGCACGCTCGCGACTCTATCGGGTTCAATACCGAGGAAATCGACAAACTCTCGTTCCGCCTGTTCGTCGGTGACGAACTGACTGGCGTAAACGTAGCCGATTCCCTCTCGCTCGTACTGCGGTACCTGCCAGACCCAGCCATGGGGCATGGCCGTCGAAGTAGTCGCCGATTCGATCCGTCGGGCTGCAAACTCGGGGTAAGCAATGCGCGTTGTGATGGCTCTGTCATTCAGCAAGCAGTCACCAAAATCGATGAACTCGCCTGTCATTTCGCGCAGGAGAAGCTGCTTGAATCCGGTACAATCGACGTAGAAATTAGCCGCGATGGAACCGTGTGTTGCCGTTTTCAGTGATTCGATGGCTCCGCGATTTGTAAGAAGCACATGTTCAACATGGTCGGATAGGTGTCTTACACCTCGTTCGATGGCAATATTCTTGAGAAATTGCCCTAGCTTGGCCGCGTCGACATGCAGCGCGTAGTTGACGACAGGTTGCTGGATTGGTTCGCCATCGCGAAAGGCGATAGGTGCCTGGCGATTCCGCATCAATGAACTTTCAGGAAAACAGACATCGGCCAGCGAGCTTTTGTCGACTTTCGCCCGATGGTACTGGGCGAGCCAAACTTGAAAGGGAGAATACGGGCTGTTCCGGGTTCCGGTGCCGCCGGAGAAAAAGGGGTGAAGGTATTGGTCGCCGGATCGGCCAGTCAGCCAACCATTGAAGATGATGCCGTTCTTGAACGAGCCGCCGCACTCGCGTAAACACTCTATTTCGTCGATGCGCAGATCTGCCAAATGCCGACGCAGCGTCGGTTGCGTCCCCTCGCCGACGCCAATCGTTGATACGTTGGGTGACTCGATGAGCGTGACCTCGACGGCGTCGCCGAGAATTGTCTTCAGGTGCAGCGCCGACAGCCAACCGGCGGTTCCGCCACCAACAACGGCGACGCTGCGAATTGATGGTAGGTCATTCGACATGTGGATTTCCTTTGTGTCGCCGCTCAACCCGAACGAGATCGTATTGGAATGCTATTAAGATTTCGCGAATTCGATGCAAGTTTTTGACTTCACATGGTAAGATCCAGAGCTTTCTTACTTCACAAGCCCCGGCAATTTTCTGGAGTTCACATGTTGTTGTCGATGAAATTCCCCGCCAGCTATCGATGTGCAACGACCTGTTGTTTGATATTGTCGTTGGCCGTTGCCAACGGCACCAAAGCAGAAGCCGCGACAAGGCGGATTGACGTCATTGGCCACCGCGGAAATTCGGGTGAGGCACCGGAGAACACGCTCGTCGCCATCCACCAAGCCTTCGACCGCAATGCCGATATTGTGGAAGTTGACATACGCTCGTCGGCCGATGGCACCGCGTGGTTAATGCACGATGGCACGGTGAATCGAACGACCAATGGAAGTGGCTCATTTAATAGCCTTTCGGATGCGACCATCCGCACTCTGGACGCTGGATCGTGGTTCAACTCGGTCTATGCCGGCGAACCGGTACCCACGCTGACCGAAGCGATGGTCGCCGCGCGAGACCGGGGTGGCGTGCTCTACCTCGACCTCAAGGAGACCGGTCTCGAATCGCAAATCGCCTTGTCGCTGGCGGCGTCGGAATTGCCTTCGACCGACCTTTGGTTGTGGGCCGGCAGCAACACGTCGTATGCCGCGAGCCTGCACCAATCCTTTCCAGACTCAAAGGTCATTTTCGGAGGCACCGAGTCACAATTTCAGAATCCTGGCTACTTTGCCAACCTACGCAACATTGGTGTGTGGGGATTCGATGTTGCCTTTGGAAGCCTTAATGCACCTTTTGTCTCGGCTGCCCAAAGCGAGGGTTTCTATGTGTCGACTTATACAGTCAACGACATTGGGAACATGCAAACGGCGATCAATATGGGAATCGACGGGATGGAAACCGATTTCCCCGGCCGACTCTATTCGCTGTTCGGCATCGCCGCCATCGACCTCAACGGCGATGGCGAAGTCGATTTTCTCGACTGGCAAAGGCTCCGCGACAACCAGCGACGCGATCTCACGGGTCTTACTCTAGCCGAACAGTTTTCGTTCGGTGATCTGAACGGCGATGGCCAGAACAACCATGCCGACTTTGTCCTGTTCAAAACGTCCTACATCGACCAATTCGGTTCCGCTTCGTTCGCGAGTCTATTGTCGCCTGTGGCTGTTCCCGAACCTTCGGCCAGCTTATTGCTTGTGGCGATACTTGGACCATTGTCGCTGGTTATTCGCCGACGTTAGTCGCGCGGTGAAAAAGTGTTGCCGACCCAAAAGAAGCAATTAGGGATGGCTGGCCAACAACTTCCTTACTTCGATTGCGGTATTTTTCACAAACAACCGGGTGCCATTTGTAAATCGGGGAGCTAAGGAAAAACCGCCACGACGCGGCGAGCGCCACGAGCACAGCGAAGAAGCTCACCAAAGTATCTTGCTTATCGACACCGTTGCGTCAGAAACTCAACGTGTAAACAGCGGTTGAAAATCAGAGCGCCTGGCGGTCGAAAAGTGAAGCGCTGGGTTGTTGCGGGAATTGTACCAAGCCTCCCCGCGATGGCCAAACGAATCTCCTTACGAATTCTTTCGACGCCGCTTTTGGGCGTCC
>JBGSRO010000056.1:0-1561 GCA_041737535.1 Pirellulales bacterium
CACGAACCACGAAACGGAGATTTTCCCGAGCAATAAGCGCGTCGAGTCGGTCGCCCCAAAGCGGCCACCGCTGCCGATCACAAAAAGCGTTTGACAGGATCGGCCAGCGCGGTAGGTTGCAAATCCCTAAACCACTTCGCCACCAGGCAAGACGACGGGGGGCAGTAATTGACCCCGTCCCGGATTCGAAATTGTAGCGGTAGAATCGACAGCGGTCGCGCGTGGCGTGCGGTTACGGCAACGCCCGCGGGTAGCTTTCGAACTGCCTAGGATCGCCACGCGCGGCCTCTGTTTCGCTCCGGGACTCACCATTCCAAACAGGAGCGAAAAGGATGACTAGCTATCTATTCCGGCGGCCCCTCGATGCGGCCGTCTACGAGCTGATCGGCCCGACGGCCAACGTCGACGATTGTCTCGAGCCGGAACCTCACGACCCCACCAACGCGGCCATTGCCCGCGACATCGTCGCCGATCGTCTTCGCGATGATATTGCCAAGCTGATCGGCCCGATCGACGACAGCACGCGTGGCGAGCTGCTGCGGCTATTGCTCGACGAGATCAATCTCGAAGCGGTCGCGATGGCCGTTGTGCGTCGCGTGCCGCTGCCAGCGTTCACCGTCGACGAAATCGAAGCCGAAAGCGTGGTCACGCTATGAGCCCGATACCCCACCGAGTGACCCCGCAAGCGTCGATGCTGCTGTCGTCGTTCTACGATCACGTCTACGTCCCCGATCGATTCGACGCGGCGCAAAAGTCGACGATCAAGAGCTATCACGTCGACGTGAATCTGTTCAACAAGTGGATGGCGAGCCGCGAGCAGCGCGTCGCCCGAGTCGCCGACTTGAACGATACGAACATCAAGGCGGCGATGGCCTGGCTACGCGCGCAAGGGCGAGCCGTCGCCACCGCCAACCGGTTCTATCGAACGCTCAAGGCGATTCACGGCCTAGCGTATCAACTCGAATTGCTCGACAAACCGCTGCGAACCAAGCCGTTCAAAGAGAGCAAACGCGAGCCCGAGGCGTGGCTGCCCGACGAAATCGAAGCGATCATTCGCGCGGCTGCCAAGCAGTCGGGGACGATCGGAGTCGACCACACTCCGGCCAACGTCTGGGGTCCGGCGTTGCTGCTGTTCATTCTCTCGACTGGCGTGAGAATATCGGCCGCGATGGCGACGCCCACCAGTCGGCTCGACCTCGATCGCGGCGAAGTGCTGATTCGTGCCGAGACCCAAAAGCAGCGGGCCGACCAGCGTTTCCAGCTGCTGCCGTCGGCAGTTGGCTACCTGCGCAAGCTCGACGCCCACGGCCGCGGGCTGGTGCGCGTCTTCGACGATTGGCCCAAAGATCGCGGGGTCGAGAGCTGGCTAAAACTCAACGCCTGGCTGCGGAAGATTATCTGCGCGGCCGGGCTGCGAAAGCGGCGGAAGGATTGCCCGCGCACCGACCTTTTCCACAAGCTGCGAAAGACGTTTGCGACGCAAGTCGCATCGCGGAGCGGGCTGCCGACGGCGTGCGCGATGCTGGGGCATTCGTCGATGGACGTCACCAAGCGGTACATC
>JBGSRO010000143.1:0-49205 GCA_041737535.1 Pirellulales bacterium
CGATGATATGTACGCATGCTAGCGATCAGTTGGTTCTTATGGTTTTGAGATAGGTTCTAAGTCGACGGGCAGAGACCGCTCGGTTTGCACCCGGTTGTCGCTTCGAGATTTTCAACAGCATTGCCAATAAGCCGCTTCTCACGCTGTTTGTTTGTTTGCATCTTTTTGTGCCGTGTCTCTTTGCGTCGTGGCGTCGTGGCGGTTCCCCTGCTTGGGGTGCCAGAGAAAATTGTCAGGCACGACCGCAAAGCACGGCTCCGCAGTTGACAGAGCGGGATAGCCGGACCGAGTCAGTAGGGGGGCCCGCTGGCGATCACTCGTCGCGCTCGCTATCCGTGGCTTCGGCGGAGCCCTTCACAGCACCCTCTGTCGACTGGTTGTTCTTTACTTCGATATAGGCCTTGAGCGACTTCTCGAATTCGGCCGACATTTCGCCACCAGCGGCGACGGCCTTTTGTTGCCATTCGATCGCTTTGTCGAGATCGCCCGCTTGGTAGTAAACTCGCGCGAACGTGTCGATTAGCGAACCGTCTTTGTACTCAGTCAATTCACATGCCCGCTTAGCGGTCTTCTCAAGCACGTCGATGGGTAGTCCTTCGCTTCGCTCACGGCCAACGAACATCCAAACAAGTGCATTGAGCGATTCAGAGTCGTCCCACATCGTCTGGGCCTGCTTCTCGATCGCTTGGCCCAGCAATTCCGTGTCACCCGACATGCGGATAACCTGCAAACGCATCATCGGCAGGGCTTCGTCGTTGGGGAATTCTTCGACGAGACTATCAACGATTTTTACGGCTGTCGCGAAGTCTTTGGCAGCCACGGCGGCCTGTATTTCGCCCATCGCTGCCCGTTGGGCCAACTCGGCCCGCTTCTCTTCTTCCATCGCCTTGAGCGCCGCTTCGCGATCCCAGGTCCCCGCGACCACGGCCGAGAGTGGTTCGTCGATCGACATCGGGTGACCAATCCATTCGATCTTGCCCTGTTTGCCCACGATGAATGCGGTAGGAATGCCGCTTTGGCCGGCCGCTTGCATATAGGCTTTGCCGGTGCCATCGTGATCGTCGAGGGCGATGGTGTAGCCGATCGCTTCTTCCCAAGTCTTCGCTTCGTCTTCGTCACTCGCTTCGGCTTCGTCAGCCCCTTCGGCGTTTGTCTCGCTCGGCGCGTCTTGTGCGAAGAAGCCAGTCACGGTTTCGTTGTCTTCGTTGCTGATGCCGATAATGGTCACCTTTTCACCATACTCGGCTTGCAGCTCGCTTAAGTGGGGCATGCTCGCGCGACACGGCGGACACCAAGTCGCCCAGAATTCGACAACATAAACCTTGCCCGCCGCGAAGCCCGCGACTTTTTCACCTTTCAACCACTCAGCAATTTGCAGCTCCGGCGCATCGTTGCCGAGTGTCAGTGTTTCGCCTTCGGCAGGCTTGCTCGGTACGGGCGGTGCTTCAGGCGACTCTTGAGCGACGGCAACGATCGCGGTCAGCAGCCCGAACATGCCGATTCCAAGGTTTACGGCCTTCATCTCTTTGACTCCAGAAAATTGAAAACGTTGAATGAACATGTCCAGGTAAGTCGAGCAACCCGCAATTCACGTTCGGGTTAGCGCGATTGAAGCAATTGTTGTTAAAAGGGTTGCCAATACAAGCCGGAATTTGGTCGGCTGGCCCCGATTTGGCCAACAATTTGGCCGACCATTGAAAGAGCAGGCGACTACTTACCTTTCGCAACTTTCCATCATGTTATCGCGCCGCCAATTCATCGCAGCCACCAGTGGCGGACTCCTTTGGACGCCCCAGGCGTGGGCCATATTGCCGGAGATTCCGGAGGCTTTAACCGAGAAGCTCGCGGAAATCGCTGTTGCACAGCCACCAACGAACCGTCCCGAGCACTGGAGTTTGGCTACGGACGAAGTCTGGAAATGGTTCGAGCGGCAAACGCTCGTCGATGGCGAGTGGATGACGACCGGCATCACCACACCGGTCGATATTGTCTCGGGCGAGCGCTACGACAGCGTCACCGGCTACCTGCCCGACGAAGCGGTGCCCGATGAAGTTCGCTTCGGTGGGCAAATCACGGCCGCACAAATTGCCGGCGTCCGACACGAGTTTCCCCAACAAGGCGAGGTGAGTTCCGTTCGCAAGTCGCGCCACGGCCGCCCGGCAAGTCCCTGGCTGAGGCAACTGAGCGCCCGCGAATTGCGAGCGTGGCTCGCGACGGTCGAGGTCCCCGAAGCGGGTGTCAGCGGGATGACCTTCTGGACCCACCTGACTCGCGACCACGGTTTCGAGCCCCAGTTCATCAACGGGCTCAACCGAGCCGAACAAGCGAAGCTGCACGCGGCCGCACACTTTGGGTATTAGCGAGTGAGCTAGGCCGGTAACCAGCGTACTCGCGCAGTTCCGGCGGGCGAGGCTTGTCACATCAACCTGTTCGCCCCGGCTTGAGTGAAGGCAAAGAACAGGCCCGCCTTACAATCGAATGCAAGGCGGGCCTTGATTTTGTGATTCGGAATCTACAGTGATCTTCCGCCTCCTTTAAGATCCAGTGAAGAGAAGTTGTACCGCGCTCGCGATTTTCGTATCGGTGACAAGTGACTGACAGCGACTTACGGATTCCGGTGCCCTTTCTTGGGCGATGCAAAGTGTGAGCGGCATGAGGGCGGCTCGACGGTTGCGAGTGGAATCGTCCGCATCGTCCGTTTGGCCATTGCCAACCTACCCGAGGCGAGCAACCAGCAACAATAAAACAGAGGAACGAGTTGTGAGAAGAAACTTACCGTGACAAGAAACTCCTTCTGATAGAACGAGCGACCACAACCAAGTTTTGTCGTGACTCAAGCTCTGTCATTCACGACGCTTGTTGTTTTACGAAATCGCAAGGGGGCATTGCAAAGGCATTTCTGAGAAAATCGACCGTGGCGAAAGTTTTTTCAGCGCCGGCGTTCGGTCTGTAATTGCAGTGACGAATGGAGAGCCACGATTAGGCGAGCGGCCGATTAGGCTAAACCAGCACGCGGCGCTAGCAAGTGAGTTCAGTGCTCATGTCTTGGTACGCAGTTCAAGTGAACGAGTGGGTGACTGACAGATAACATCGCGAACTCGATTGCGATCGTTGGCTCGAAACGCCGCCCCTGAGAAATTGGGCAGTTCTTCAGCGGGGAAACCGAGATGGGTTATGCTTGAGTTCGTGCTTCGAACACTGAGTCGGCTCGCGATGTCCGAAATTGAAACAAACGAATACCGTCTGAAACTTGTCCGCCATTGGCTTGGCTTGACGCTATTTATGCTGGTCGCCGCGACGTGGCCACTCTGGACCACCGGTCGCGAACTGCCGACACTGCCAGCACTAGGGGTGCTGGTGGCGGTACCGGGCTGGGTCGATTTTGTCTTGCTCGGAGCGCTCGTATTGGCCACACTTTACGCCGGGTGGCGGGGTCGCGGCACGATGTGGGTGGGCGGATTTCTGGCGGCCTTGATGTTGCTTGACCAGCTTCGCTGGCAGGCGTGGGCCTGGCACGCAATGCTGGCAACGCTTGTCATTTGCAGCGGACCGGTGCGATGGCGATTGCCGGTGTTGCGGGCGATCACGATTGCGATTTACGTCTATTCGGCGATCTCGAAGTTCGACATCGCATTCGCGACAACGCTTGGCCAACAATTTCTCGACGTACTTCTGTCACCATTCGACGCCGACTCGACGGCGTTTGCTTGGTGGCTGCGAGTGACGCTCGCGTTGCTGTTTCCCTTCATCGAGCTTACGGTCGCAATGCTATTGGCCCTACCCCGCACGCGGAAAATTGGCGTCGTGCTCGCGACTTTCATGCATATTGGACTTGCTGCGATACTCTCGCCACTGGGACTCGATCATTCGCTGGGGGTCGTGTTGTGGAATCTGTTGTTTGCCATGCTCACGTTGCTACTTTTTGCGCCCTCAGCATGGCTGCTTCGATTGCCGGTGGTGTCGGCAGCAATTGAGGAAAAACGTGGGCCAGTGTTGCCGCTGCTGGCTGCCGCCGCGATCGGTATCGTGGCACCCTCACTCGGCCTCGTCGATAGGTGGGATCCGTGGCCTTCTTGGGCGCTCTATGCTCCGCGACGCGAACAGGTCGCTTTTTCGATCCCTCATGACAAGATTTCCCTGCTACCGAAGTCATTGCAACGGGTTTCGACTCACTCGCACTTGGTTAATCGTCGCGAGCCGATCGATATCGAAGTCTGGTGCCTCGCAGAAACCGGGGCGCCACTCTACCCTGGCATTCGCGTTCCGCTGGCCCTTGCGAAATGGCTGAACGACGAGAATGGTTGGATGACTCAGCTTCATTGTGTGGTGCGCGGCAGTGCCGACGTCTTCACCGGCCAAAGATCCATGCAGCGAGTGTGGACTTCGAGCGAGTTTCGAGAGCGGCTGTCGAAGAGTTGGCTCAACACTCGCGTGCGTGATAAGTAGTGTCCGTAGCAACTTCTCCACTCCACTCTCCCCCCCGGGGTGAGGGTCGATCGATGCATCCATCGTCTGGCGACGGTGGCTAAATGGCTCGAATCGGGGCTGCGAAATCGTGCGTCGGATGCACGCCTGGCCGATCTTCGGCATACCATTTTGCGAGCACCTTCCGCCATTCGCCCGCTTGCTTCGCAAGACAGAAATCGGCTCGCACCAATTCATGATCGGGATGCAACTGCGAATACTTAATCGCAAACTTTCGCATCGTCGTGATACACCGCTCGGGCGAATACGTTGCTTCGGCGAGCCGATAATGCTCGGCAATCACGTCGCGCTGCTCGAACAGCGTCGGGGGCTCTGGCAGTTGCTTACCCTCCGCAAGCGCGCGGGCTTGCGCGAAGACCCAGGGGTTGCCAATCGCGCCACGAGCGACCGTCACTCCGTCGACCCCCGTGTAGGCGATCATGTCGATACAGGCTTGAGCGTCGAACAAGTCGCCGCTGCCGAGCAGTGTGCGCTGGCCGGCATGTTGTTTGAGTTCGCGGAGAAAATCCCACCGTGAGGGGCCAATGTACCGCTGCATCACGGTCCGGCCATGCACAGTGATGGCCGCCGCGCCGATTTCATAAGCTCCATCGAAGATCTGCATGAAGCTGTCGTAGCTGGCGGCCGAATCGTCGATGCCGCGCCGCATTTTTACCGTCACCGGAATGGCCTCGGGCACGGCGTCGCGGACCCGCCGCACGATTTCGAGGGCCACGTCAGGCTGACTGAGATGAAAGCCACCACGGCAGCGGCCCAACACTTTTTTCACCGGGCAACCGAAGTTGATATCGATCACATCGAAACCGGCCTCAACCAGTTTGAGGGCCGCGGGACCGAATTGCTCGGGCTCGGCTCCCATCAACTGCCCAGCGACCGGATGCTCTTCGCGGTCGATGTGCAAGAAGTGGCTCGTCCGCTTGCGGTTCTTAATACCGACAAGAAACTGATCGAGCATCACTTCGCAGAGCGTATACGACGCCCCCATCCGCCGCGCAATCCGCCGCATCGGCGAATCGCTGTAGCCACTCAGCGCAGCTTGAACGACGGGGAAGTCGATCGAGAGCGGGCCGAATTTGAGGGGTTTTATTGTCATGTTGTGCTTTGACAGTTTTACCCCTGCGGTAGGGTGTGACAAGGTTGCGTGAGCAACGACAGGCAGACCTTACGATTCAATTTCTCTGCTTAGACTGTGCTCTATCTCTTCGCAAACGGTGGGGTTTGGTTCTATTGCAAGGCGTTCGCGTAATGTGTCCCGTGCATTGTATTTGCCCAGCGCCCAGGCACAGGCACCCCGCACGAATGATTCGCTATCGTTGAGTCCTTTGACGAGTGCCGGTAACGCTCGCTCGGCCCGTTTGTTGCCCAGCACAATCGCCGCGTTGCGGAGCAGTCCGCGACGCTTCGCTCGCCACAGCGGTGTTCTGCGGAACCGTTGGCGGAACGCTTCGTCATCCAAGTCAAATAGTTCGACCAGATCGATCGGATTTTGGTTCACGCGCGGATTAAATTCGCCGGTGATCGACACTGGCGCGCGTTGGTTCCAAGGGCAAACATCTTGACAAACGTCGCAGCCAAACAGCCAGTCGCCGATGCCCGCGCGCAATTCGCGGGGAATTGGTGCATCGAGCTCAATCGTTAGGTAACTGACGCATCGCGTCGCGTCGAGCACTCCCGGTTGCGGGAAAGCCGCGGTCGGACACGCATCGAGACACGCGGTACAGGTACCACAATGGTCGACGGCGGGAACCGTGTCGTAGTCGAGTTCGATATCGATCAGCAGCGCCGCCAAAAAAAAGTAACTCCCCTGCCAGCGATTCATCAGCAGCGTGTGTTTTCCGATCCAGCCGAGCCCGGCGAGCTGGGCGAATTCGCGTTCCATCAGCGGCGCGCTATCGACAACACCGCGGGCGTTGGCAGCGGGCATTTGCTCGGTAATCTGTTTAACAAGTGACTTGAGACGGCGGTGGATTCCGTCGTGGTAGTCGGCATCGCTCCAGGCATAACGGCTCACCCTCCCCTCCCCCGCTTGTGGCTTAGCCGACGTGATCGTTTGGTAATCGAGCGTCAGCATCAACACGCTGCGAGCCCCCTCGAGCACTCGGCCCGGGTCGGCATAGGCGTCGAGTCGGTCACCGATGTAATCCATCTGACCGGCATAACCCGACTCGACCCATTCGCGAAGGTGGTCGAATCCCGGCGGTCGAACGGCGGGGGTGGTGGCCGCTTGGCTAAAACCAAGTTGCCACGCACGTTGCTTGAGCCAACGGGTGATTTCGGCCTTGTTCATGAACGCACGTGTTGCATACGGCTAAAAGAGCAATTAGCGTGGAGTATAGCAGCCCCCCCTCCCCACTTCCCCCTCGTGCCCCAACCTTTTCGGAGTCTTCCCATGTTGCGTTCGCTCGTTCTTGTTGTCGCCCTCACCACCTTGTCTCCATTCGCGTCGGCTTGCGATGGCGGCGGATACGGTGGTCTCGGACTGGGCTTTTTGTACAACTCGCTCGAATACCGAGTCCCCTACTTCGCAGCCCTTCCACCGGTTTACTACAGCTATCCGGTACCGCGGACTTATGGTCATTCGCCATTTGCCTATCCGCCTCATTTCCGCACCCCCGAAGTGTTCGAGACGTCTGGTCCAGTCATGGTGAATCCGTTCGTTCCAAGTTCGAACGAGGTGCCTGCTAGCACTACGGAGAGCGACCGCGCGGTTTCGTATCCGCAGGTATCGGTCCCATTGGTTGTCGACAATCCGTTTTGCGTGCAAGATGGACTGGCCAAGAACTAATTCGCTCGTTCGCAGCAACCGGTGTTCGTTGTAACTCGATTCATCGGGGTCTTGCCCCTCGAGCAAAGCTCACACGCATGAATGCGGTCACTGCCAATGCGTGAGAACTGACCTGGACAGATTCCCGCGATTCTCTACTCTTTCGCTGCGCTGGGCACTGGTCTATCGCTAAAATGGGCTAGCTCTCAAGGGGCAAGCACGCTGGCAGAAAGGATGCTGCCGATGAGTCGGTACGGAAATATGAGCTTGATCGCCGTTGCCGGTTTGTGCTGCGCGGTCGTCGGCTGCAGCAGCGGGTCGAGCACGATACCGAATCCCTTCGCTCAAGCCGACCGGGTGCCGTCGCCGCCGACCCGTGTGCCAGCACCCGGACAAGCGATACCGAATTACGGTGGTTGGCCGGCTGGAACCCCAGCGGCTCCCGTGAGCTATCCGGGCGTCGCTCCGGTGGCTCCCACGAATGGCTTCGGCGTTGCACCGGCAGCTCGCCCCGGTCAGATTGCCGGCGGTGGCGGATCGGTCGGCATACCGACCGATAATCAGTCGCTCCGGTTCGAGTCACCGCCGCCATCGCTGGAACAACCGATCGTCGAAATCGCTGCTCGCAACCTGCCGCCGGGGACGAATCTCGGTGGGCCAGCGACGTTTGTGCCCCCGACGACCGCGCAGCCGGCCACCGGTCCGAGGGTCCGGATGCCTCAGGGCAACTCGTTTGTGAGCGAGCCAATTACACCAAGCACGTATCAAGTCGCTGGGCAAATTCGCCAACGTCCGGCGATTAGGGAACTACCGCCGCAACAGCAACAGTTCAGCCCGGCCGTCGTCGATCAAACGGCCGATGGCTTCCGCGCTCGCGGTGCCGCTCGCGACATGATGGGGGCGACCGAGCCAACGATGCCACAAGGTTTTGGCCAGCCGGCCGCCGCTCCGCAAGTCGGTTATGGCTATGGCCCCACCTATCAGCAATTGCGTGGTCGGCTCGAATTCAGCCCGGCGATTGGCTATTGGAAACTCCGCTACATTCCCATCGACGGCGCGACCGACGAATTCGGCGGCAGCGTGATTGTTGCCAATCCCGAGGCTGTGCAAGGCTTTCAAGCTGGCGACTGGATCATGGTCGAAGGCACACCCCAAGCGTCGCAAAACGCAAGTGGTGGTTACACCGCGCTGTTCACAGTCAGCTCGATCGCTAGACAGTAGCAGGCAGCTCGAGCCTCAGCCGTCAGGTTTTGGGTCGCTCCCAAGTCTCGCATGGTCGAGTACACTAAGTGAACTCACCGAAGGCCTGATGGCCTGCGCGCGTTGATTGGACTTGTTCTCACTTCCTAGAGTCTGCTCCATCGTGGCGACGATTCCTCAAGGTCTGACTCGCCGCATCCAGTCGGTCGCCGGCGTCGCCAACTCGCGACGGCTGGCCCAGTGGGCAGGCTACATTGGGCCAATCGCCGCGCTCGCGCCGCGACTCGAAGCACTCAGCGATTACGAACTTCGCAAAGAGAGCCTCTCGCTTCGCTATCGCGCACGAAGTGGTGAGCCGCTCGATCACTTGCTCGTCGAAGCGTTTGCGCTGGTCCGTGAGGCAGGCCGTCGGGCTCTGAACATGCGGCATTTCGACGTTCAGTTGTTGGGGGGCGCGGCCGTTCATCATGGCTCGATTGTCGAAATGCAAACGGGCGAAGGGAAAACGCTCACGGCCACGCTGCCGCTCTATCTCGCGGCGCTCGATGGCAAGGGGGCTCACCTGGCGACCGTCAACGACTATCTGGCCGAGCGCGACGCACAGATTACCGAGCCGCTCTACCAAGTGCTTGGCCTAAGCGTCGGCGTGATTAAAGGCCAAATGCCATCGCCCGAACGACGCAAGTCGTATGCTTGCGACGTGACTTATGGCACGGCCAACGAGATGGGATTCGATTTTCTTCGCGACCGGCTCTTGCTGCGGCGGATCAGCGAAGGCCAACGCGACTTGTTTGGCGAAATGATGGGCGAACAGGGGGCCGGTGGCGAGCAGCCCGTGCAGCGCGGATTGCATTACATGCTCGTTGACGAGGCCGATAGCATTCTCATCGACGAAGCACGCACACCGCTGGTGATTAGCTCGCTGCCGGGCGAAGAAGAAGCGATAGCGGCCAAGGCTTATGAATGGTCCGCCAAGATTGCCCCCGACTTCATCGAAAACGAACACTACGAATACGACCACAAAGAAAAGCGCGTCGACTTGACTCTCAAGGGGCGTCGTACCGTTCGTGAACTCGACAAGCCCGACGCGATGCATCGAATGCCGCTCTCGACAATCTATGATCACATCGAACGGGCGATTAAAGTCGCCCGCGAAATGTTTCTCGATCAGCATTATTTGGTACGAGATGGCGAGATTGTCATTGTCGATGAGTTCACGGGGCGACTTGCCGAGGGTCGCAAGTGGCGAGCCGGCATCCACCAAGCCGTCGAAGCCAAAGAGGGAGTCAAGGTCACGTTCGAGACCTCGCAAGCGGCGCGTATCACGATTCAAGATTTGTTTCTTCGTTACTCGCGACTCACCGGCATGACCGGAACTGCGCGAACGAGTGCCGCCGAGCTGAGGAAAATCTACCGCACCCACGTCGTGCCGATTCCCACTAACCGCCCACCGATTCGCCAGCAACTCGGCACCAAAGTCTATGGCACGGCCCAAGCAAAGTGGAACGCGATTGTCGGGGAGGTGACCGAGCTTCATGCCATAGGAAGGCCCGTGCTCATTGGGACGCGAAGCATCGACAAGAGCGAGACTCTCTCGCGGTTGCTCGAAGCTCGGTCGATTGAACATACGGTGCTCAACGCTCGGCACGTCGCCAAAGAAGCCGAGATCATTGCCGCCGCCGGGCAGTTGGGCCGGGTGACCGTGGCCACGAACATGGCGGGGCGCGGTACCGACATCAAGCTGGGCGAAGGGGTCGCCGAACTGGGCGGCCTGCATGTCATTTGCACCGAGCTACACGAATCGAAACGCATCGACCGCCAGCTCATCGGCCGCTGCGGTCGCCAAGGCGATCCCGGCACCTACCGGCAATTCTTGGCACTCGACGACGACATTTTACTCTCCGGCCTGGGGCCGAAAAAAGCGCGACGGCTCGCCAAAGCGGGCGAACGAATCGCAGGCGAAGCCAACAGCTACCAGCGACTCTTTCACAAGGCCCAAGCCCGCATCGAACGCCGCCATTTCCGCGACCGCAAGGTGATGCTCTACTTCGAGAAAGAACGCCAAAAAATGCAGCGGGCCATGAGTCAGGATCCTTATCTGGATTCGCCGGGGTAAGCGCGGAAATGCGAAATGATGATTGCGGAATGCACAATCAATTGTCGGCCCGCTTCGCCTGACTGCCGATCCATTCGTGCAATAGCTCTCGCGAAGCGGTTGCCGTGAGCGTGAGCCGCCGGGCGTCGCCGGTGGCGGTGATTGTGAGGCGGTCTTCACTCTTGATTGGTGTCACGGTCGGACCGAATTTCGCGTCGGCAAATTCGATCGCGTATTGCTGGGCTTGCCAACGGCGGTAATTTTGGGGCGAGAACTCGACCGCCAGCATTGAGCCTTGCGCTAAATCAATCGCTGACTTTTTGGCTTTTCTGAGAATCTTTACTGTTTCGACATCGGGAAGCATACTGACGAGCAATCGCCGGTTATCGATGGGGACGAGCGTGTAGCTGAGCCAACCGTCGTTGCCGAACATTTTTGTCATGAGCACTTTCACATCGGGAACATCGGCGGCGAGAAACGCCGCCTGCAAGTCGACTGAGTAACGAATGGCGGCGACGCCGTCGATTTCCACTTCCGACTTCTCGAAAGTGAGTCTGCTACGACTCATCTCTTTCGTGACCATCGCATTCCAAATCTCGACAGCCTTTTCGATGTTCGTCGTCAACGTTGTCGTTTCGTCGCAATCGATGATCGCCACTTGGTTGGCCATGGGGGGATGCTCGCCCACGTGCAACTTTATGACATAGGTCAGCGCACCAATCTGTGCGGCAACCGCGTCGCAGGCTGTGATGTAATCGCCATAAAACTTTGAGCGATCCATTTGCATGATTGCTTCTTCGCTCCAGACTTGCTGAGCGATAAGTGAGTTTTTGAGTCCCCATCGCAACCAGGTCGACGGGAGCGCTAGCTGAGTTTCGGCAATCGTCTCGGCTTCGCTCTCCAGGCCGGGCGGAGCCACGGCGCTCGCTTCGTCGACTAAGGGCGCTGTCTGCCCTCGCAATGTTAGCTCAACGGTAAGTCGCGGTTTTTGACCTTTTGCGTCGAGCGCGACACTCACGGCTGTGCTGGTTTCGGCAAGATGGTCGACCATCGGTTTGGCGGCCAACAGCAAGTCGGTCAGCCCATTCATGTTGCGAGGAAGCTTGCCGCCCGGTGCAAGCACCCGTCGGGCGCGTTCGTACCAACGTCGATCGGCCTCGCGCATCGCAGCGGCCGTGATCGCGAGCCGTTCCCAAGCCGACGGCTCGATGGCACATGTGAGTGTATCGCCCATTTTTGGTAACGGCGACGTGTTTTGCTTCGCGAATTGATCAGCCACGGCTTCACTGCCAAGCGCCAGCCAACCATCGCGTCGCATGGCAACAAGTGGCTCACCGCCGAAATTGAGCGACGGACGCTTGAGTTTTGGATCACCTTCGAGCGATTCGATCAGCTCGTCGGGGGCCGGCGTGGGCAGCAAAATAAACGATTGAATTTGCTTGTCGTTAGTCTGACAAAGCCCGACGGCGAAATTCCCGGCGGCATCGATCCCGTCGAGCCCGTCGATCGCCGCGACGACCTGCTGCGCTTGCTCTCTCAGACCGAGATCAAAGGGCTCGATTAGCTCGGCGTGGTCGGCAAGGTTTTGACTCGGATTGGCGACCACTGCCACAGCGATCCAATCATTGGGGAGAGCCGCGTTGAGTTTCGCGAGCGTCTCGGCTTCGCCCGCACCCGCGACCTGCAATAGCGTGGCAAACAAAACCAAAGAATGCAAAGCGATTCCGATGGCACGAGGCATAACGACTCCACGACACACGAAGGCGATGGGTGATAGCCGTCATTCCCACGCAGGCGGATATCTGACGGGCTGCTGTGTCTGGATTCCCGGCTAAGCGGGAATGACGCACGGTATTATAGCCGCAACAAAGTCGCTTAACCAATCAGTTTGCCTACCGCTTCGACAACCGCTTCGCTGGTCATGCCGCGCTCGGCGTAAACTTGCTCAAAGGGAGCCGAAGCACCGAAGTCGTCCATGCCGATGAACTTGCCGCCCAGACCGAGATAGCGATCCCACGGTTGCTGGATGCCCGCTTCGATCGCGACTCTTGCCGTGATCGACGGCGGCAGTACGCTATCGCGGTAGCTGGTCGGTTGGTCGTTAAACAGTTCCATCGACGGCATACTCACAACCCGCACAGAAACGCCCTTGGCCTTAAGCTTTTCGTAGGCTTCGACTGCGAGACAAAGCTCACTGCCACTGGCCATGATGATCGCCTTGGGCGACTTATCGCTATCGGCCAGCACGTAGCCCCCCTTCGCCACACCCTCGACATCGGCGTAGACGGTTCGGTCGAGCGTCGGCAGGTTTTGCCGCGTCAGCACCAATGCCGACGGGCGGTGTGTCTGCTCAACGGCCAATTTCCAAACGGCGGCACACTCGTTCGCGTCGCCCGGTCGCAGCACCAGCAAGTTCGGAATCCCTCGGCAAGCGGCCAGTTGCTCGACCGGTTGGTGGGTGGGGCCATCTTCACCCACACCGACCGAATCGTGTGTGAAAACAAACATGGCGGGCAGCTTCATAATGGCACTGAGTCGCATCGATGGCCGCAGGTAGTCGCTAAACACGAAGAACGTCGCCCCATAGGCCTTGAGCCCGCAGAGTGCCATGCCGTTCACGGCCGCCGCCATCGCGTGTTCGCGGATGCCGAAGTGCAGATTACGGCCACCGCGGTTTTCGCCGCTAAAGCTCTCGGCCCCGTCGATGAGCGTTTTGGTCGACGGCGCGAGGTCGGCCGAACCGCCGATCATCCAAGGCAAGTTCTTGGCGATTCCATTGAGCGACTTTCCGCCACTGATGCGGGTCGCCATCCCTTTCGCGTCGGCAGCGAATGTCGGCAGGTCTTTGTCCCAGTCCGATGGCAAACGGCCCGCAAGCATCGTCTCAATTTCGGCCGCTTCGCGGGCATATTTTTTCTTGTAGCTGGCGAACTTTTCGTTCCACGCGGCCGACTCGTTGGCACCGCGTTTGCCGAGCGTGCTGGCGAAGTGTTTGGGGACTTCGTCGGGCACCACGAACGACTCGTCGGGCCAGCCGTAGGCTTTCTTGGTGAGCGAAATTTCTGCGGCCCCTAGCGGTGCGCCGTGGGCTCCGTGAGTGCCAACCGCGTTCGGTGCGCCCCAGGCGATTTCGCTACGAATTACGATCAGCGTTGGTTTGCCGATGGTCGCTTGAAACTCGGCAATTGCCTTGCCAACTGCCGCGGTGTCGTTGGCATCGGCGACATGCAGCACGTGCCAGCCAAGACCCTCGAACTTCTTGCCGACATCTTCCGTGAAGGCAAGGTCGGTATCGCCCTCGATGGTGATCCGATTGTCATCGTACATCCAGCAAAGGTTATCGAGTTTTAAGTGCCCGGCCAGCGAAGCCGCTTCACAGGCGATCCCCTCCATTAAGTCGCCGTCGCTGCATTGCACATAGACATTAAAGTCAAACAGCGAAATGTCGCCTTTGTTGTAAGTCGCCGCCAGCCACTTACTAGCCATCGCCATGCCGACGCTATTACCACACCCTTGCCCGAGCGGACCAGTCGTCGTCTCGACACCGGTCGTGTGATGATATTCGGGATGCCCCGGCGTGCGGCTATGAAGTTGGCGGAATTGTTTGAGGTCTTCGAGCGTGAGGCTCGGCTCGCCGGTCGGTTTGCCGTGGTCATCGACCCGTACCACCCCGGCCAAATGAATCATCGAATAAATGAGCATCGAGGCGTGACCACACGACAGGACATACCGGTCGCGGTTTGGCCACAATGGCTCGGCCGGATCGTACCTCAGTACATCGGCCCACACCTTGTAGGCAATCGGAGCAAGTGCCATCGGCGTGCCGGGATGGCCGCTGTTGGCCTTCTCGACGGCATCCATAGCGAGCGTGCGAATGGTGTTGATGGCCGTCGTGGAAATCGATTGGGTGGCGGTGCTCATGCGATCGGGCGGGGTAAGGGGCGAAGGTCGTTTTCGATAAACCGCCAGTCTATCCCCCTTCGTAGTCCTTCGCAACGACGGCCTTGCGGCGTTCCGATTTTCGACGCAAAGACGCCCAGACGCAGAGAATCGCAAAGCAGATTGCGGGCTTACCGCGCGGGGGGAATCCCGATAGAAATCGCCGCATCGAGGCTGCTGCCTGCTCAAGAAGAACGGAAATGGCCGCCCGTTGCGCAATTTTTTCCGCGCCTCGGCGTCGAAAAAACGACAGGTCAACACCCCGGCCCACACTCCACACGGCGGCCCTCGGAATAGCTCGCTTGGGCGGCGATGACAATCGACATCGCCCGATAGGCATCTTCGAGACTCGAAGTTTTTAGCAGCAGGCTGCTGACTTGCCGATGGAAATGCATCAGCAGTTGTTCGCCGACCGGGCGTTCGTTGCCGAGCGACTCCATGTGTTGTCCCGCGCTATCGAACCAGACCAGCGAATTTGGTAGGTCGATAAAGGCAATTCCCTTCTCGCACACCACTTGCAAATCGGCCGGGCGACGAAACGACGTCGCTTCGCTCCACTCGGCACGCACGTAACTGCCACAGGCAATTTGCGCCTGTACCCCCGTTCCAAACTCACCGGCTGGCGAAAAGTCGAGCATCATTAATAGATAGTCTTCGCGCTTCATCTGATCGCGCTCGGCATGGGCGACCCCCAGCACCGTCGATGGTTCGCAATCAACCAGATAGCGGCACCAGTCGACCATCTCGATCATCTGCCGCATGTTGACTGTGTGAGGCGACGCCCCGTTCGCCTTCTCGGCCGTGTGGCGTTGGTTACAGAACAGCATCCGCGGCCGACCGAGCCGGGTCGCCATGAGCTCTTGTAGCCTAATCGTCGCCGGGGCGAGCCGGTAGGGAAACTCGGCCATAAAGGCGATGCCCGCCTCGCGCACCTGCGCTCGCACGTTGTCGGCCTGCTCGGCCGAGAGCTCGAGCGACGCCCCGCAATAGACAGCCTTGCCCGCCTCGCAAGCCGCGAGAATCGGCAGCGCCCCAAACCAGCGTGCCGACAGCAGCAGAATCGCATCGACGTCCTCCGCGGCTGCAACGGCGCGGAAACTATCGACTGTGCGAGCCTTAAAATCGGCCGCGACTTGCCCAGCGCGATGAGCGACCGCGTCGCAAACGACGCGAATCTCGAACCGATCCGACAGCGCCCGTAGTGCCGGTTCATGCCGCTGCAACCAATTCGGTCCGAGTCCAACGAGTCCTAGCCGTAACTTCAATGCTGTGTCCTTCGCAAAAGATCAGATGAGTAGGCTTCAGTGCCTTGGTTCTGATTGTATCGGGTTGCGGGGGAAGATAACATTGCATTCTGCTGATGGTAACTCCCGAGCGACTCACTCGGTGGCCAAAAATCGTGGTCGAAATCATCGTGCCAATCTGCTAGAACAGGGGAGCAGCCGGAAATCGGTGTTTGAATGATGAGCTAATCTTCTCAACGTTTTTCTCCATAGCAGACGGTAACTGGATAGCGCAAAGATGTTGATCGAGGGAACGCCGACAAAATCCGACGGACACCGATTTTTGCAGCCCGCCGTCGCTCGCGCATCGTTCGTTAACGACTCAAACCCAATCCGGGAGCAAGAGCGGTTCTTGGCGGACATGGCATTTTCCATCGCAGATCAGTCGTGTTTATCGGCGGCTATCCGCGCTGCCTGGAATTGGCCGTATCGAAACACTTCGCGCTTGAGCTAAGCACGCTTGTTGGCCAGCCTTTTTTTATTTTGTCGCATTTCTAAAAAAACCAGCGCCAAAATGAGCGCCATTTTGTCGCATGGGGTTTCGCAATTCGCCATCAAAACAAGATAAGTTCGCGCATCCGAGGCGACAAAATCGAGGCTATTTTGTCGCCATAAATCGTGTTTGGCAAATGAGCGACAAAACGACAAAACGACAAAATTGTCAGAAGACGGCCCGTCGCCGAAGCACCGGGCGGGTTTCGCTACCTATCGACTTGCTATGCTCGATCTTTCGATCATCATCCCCGCCGTGAATGAAGCGGCGGACATTGCGAGCTGCGTCCGTACGTCGCTCGTGCTTGAGCCGCGCGAGGTGATTGTCGTCGACGGGGGGAGCAGCGATGCCACGGCCGAATTGGCGGCGGCATCGGGAGCGACCGTATTGCACTCGCCACCGGGCCGGGCTGTTCAGCAAAACGCGGGGGCGGAACACGCCACTGGCCGCCGGTTGCTGTTCCTACACGCCGACTGTTGGTTATCGCCGTCAGCTATCATGCAACTCGAAGAGTGCGATGCTCCGTCCCATGCCTTCTGTGCTTTTCGTCAACAAATCGACGCGACGGGTCTCAAGTACCGTCTGCTCGAACAAGGCAACGCCTTGCGGGTGCGGTTGCAAGGAATGGTCTACGGCGATCAAGCGATTTGTGTCACGCGAGAGTTGTTCAAGCGCGTGGGTGGCTTCGAGGAAGTGCCGCTGATGGAAGATGTGCGATTTTCTCGTGCAGCGCGAAAGCAATGCTGGCCGAAGTTGCTTAAGGGTCCGGTGATTGTCGACGCGCGACGCTGGAAACGCGACGGAGTCTCGCGACGGACGCTGGCGAACTGGCGACTATTGTGGGCCGAGCAACGGGGAGCCGACCTGCACGAACTTGCAGCCAGTTATCGACGTCACGATCACGATGAATGATTGCCACAAGAAACACAAGAAATACAACAGCCATACTCTTCGTGCGTTTTTATGTTTTTCGTGGCTATCTTCTGCCACTCCTGCAAGACTATCCATTCAACCGCTACTCGTTAAGCAGCCTTTGCACTTCGTCGCTCTGGATCTCAGCTCGCAGCTTTGGCAGATCGGGACCAATCGGTCCAAGCTTGCCGCGACCTTCTTTGATGCGGTCGGCGACGTCTTCGGCGATTTCGGTCGCGTCGATCTCCCAAAAATTTTGTTTCAACTCAGGACTCAGTGGCTCCCACGAGCGAACAACGCGAAAGCCAACACCCGATGCCGGGTCATCGGAAAACCACCAGGGGCTCTTCGGCAAGTTGGGGTCTTCGATTTTCCAGTCTTCATCGTTCGAGGCCATCCGCGAGGCGCTCCGCATCTGATCAGGATAAACGTCCCAGTAACCACCACGAGCGACGCGGGGATACGCCTTTGTCGGCCACTTGATGGCCTGCTCCCACGTGAGCGGGCCTTTGCCGTGGTTTGCGTAACCTTCTTCGCTATATTCATCAACGACCCATTCGGCCGCGTTCCCGATCACATCGTACAGACCCCAGGCATTCGGTTTTTTCTCTCCAACGACATGCGATTGATAGTCGCTGTTGTCGGTGAACCAGGCGTAATCACCCAAATCGTCTGCCGAGTCGCCGTGGGGGTAGGCGGTCGTCGTTCCGGCGCGGGCGGCGTACTCCCACTCGGCTTCGGTTGGCAGACGATAGTCGACCCCGGTCATGCTGCTCAGCCACTTGGTGTACTGCCGTGCGGCATAGGGGGTCATCGTCACAGCCGGTTGGCGAGGGTCTTTGCCCGAAGCGTAGGTCGTGCTCGGATCGTAAAGCGCCGTGGGAGCGGTCACGCCGTCGACGTAGTCAATCTCGCCCTTCAACGAAGCTGCCAAGACAGGCTTCGAATCAATGACTTTGCGAACGGCCGACTCGGCGGGCGATTCCGATGCAAGCATTCCTTTGAGCGATGCCCTTGCGGCATAGATATCGTTGAGTTCCATAAAGGGCCAGTACTCTCCCCAAGTTGTTTCGTACTTCGCCACCCAATAAGGAGGCAGCGTTACTTCGACCTGCGGTCCTTCGTCATCCGCCCGGTCGGGTTCATCAGCGGGGCTCCCCATCAGGAACGTGCCGCCCGGAACGGGGACGAAATCGATTTTCTCGTCGGTCCCCGGAATTGTCTCGCTGTAAGCAATCATAAAGCCGCCATCGACAGCGATACTGGGACCAGTCGCCGGCTTCTCGGCAACGACGCCGCGCGGCAATTCGGCAGCGAATGCCGAAGTCGAGCAGCCAGCGGCAAGAACGAACGCTCGCAAACGAATTAACATAAGATTCAGTTGGTTGAGGTGTGAAACGAGTTCCGTCATTATCGCCCAAGCACCCCGGTGAATCAAACCTCGCGGACTCCAAAATTGGCCAAAACCTGCCTCAAACGCTCCATTGGCAGCCCCACTACGTTCGATTCGCTCCCTTCAACAACATGCACCCATTCGAGTCGATCTTGATAGCCGAACGCGCCCGCTTTTCCCTCCCAATCCCCACTTTCGATATACGCATCGAGCATCGCGGGCGAGAGATGATCCATCACGAGTGTCGTGACCACGAATTCGCTGACGCGGCTGTTAACCACACCGTCGGCGAATTCGCGCACGTCAAAACCGGTGTAAACGCGATGTTCTCGGCCACTCATCCGGGTGAGCATCTCACGGGCATGGTCGTCGCTCGTGGGCTTGCCCAGTATCATGCCACCGCATTCGGCAACTGTGTCGGCCGCAAGCATCACCACCTTCGTTCCGCTACCAGCGACGCGAGGCTCGACGTCGTCGGCTTTAGCCCGTGCAAGGTCGACCACCAGCTCGGCCGGACCGCATTGCGAGCAGATGCCACACTCGGCCATGTCGTCGGGGCGTTCGACGCGAAACTGATAGCCGGCTTCCAATAGCAACTCGCGTCGTCGTGGCGAACCGCTTGCTAACACGAATATGGGAGTCGACACTGGGAGAGTTCCTCGCAATCGCAAAGTAGCTAGTTGTGAAACCTGTCGACAAATCACTCGATGTTTTATTCGAGGATAACCACTTGCTCGTCATCAACAAACGGGCGGGCCTCGCCACGATGGGAACGGGCGACGACCGGGTGACGCTGCTCGAACTCGCAAAAGGATACATCAAACAGAAATACGATAAACCGGGCAACGTGTACCTGGGTATCGTCAGCCGACTCGACACGGTCACCAGCGGGGCAATCGTCTTCGCCCGGACATCGAAAGCGGCCGACCGCTTGAGTCGTGCCTTTCGCGAACGCCGAGTCGACAAGCAGTATCTCGCATTGGTTGAAGGACATCTAAAGCCAGCCGACAGAACATTGGAGTCCTACGTTATCAAGAACGATTCGCAAACGCGGATGGTTAGTCATGATCGCGAAGTCACCGGCAGCAAGCTTGCTCGATTGAGCTACAAGACCATCGCGAGCCGAAATAACCGAACGCTGTTGCGGGTCACACTCGATACGGGTCGCAAACATCAAATTCGCGTACAGCTTGCCGCAGCAGGGCACGCGGTCGTTGGCGATCGTAAGTACGGCAGCGAGATCAAATTCGCCGATGGTGTTGCCCTCCACTCGCATCGGCTAGCCTTCGTTCATCCCGTTGGTGGTGGCCGGCTGGAGTTTGCGGCACAACTTCCTAGCACTTGGCCCGCGTGGTGCCGCGAAGCAGCCGAGACTGGTTAATTTGGCAGCTAAGCGGTTGGTACTTACACTAAGAGCAGAACACTCGCCCGCTCGTTCGACTTTCTAACCATCCCGAGAACACATTGCTAATGGAGAAAGCCGACTCGATCTTGGTTCGTGCGGCATTGGCGAGTCGGCTCGTGAACGTCGAGCAGTTGCAGCAAGCGATTCGGCCGCCCGATGGCGGTGTCGCTGTCGCAATGACCGATCAGCTCTTGGGGCAAAGGTTGGTTGAATTGGGGTTCCTGAACTCCTGGCAAGTCGAGCAACTTCGCCAAGGTCGCACCAAGTTCACGCTCGGTTCCTATCACATTTTCGACGCGATCGGCAAAGGGGGTATGGGGCACCTGTTTAAGGCGAGTCACGAGATGCTTGGCCGGGTCGAGGCGGTCAAGGTTTTGCCGCGGCACAAAACGACGCCCGAGTCGATCACCAGTTTCTTGCACGAAATTCGCACGCAAGCGCAGCTCGATCACCCGAATCTTGTGCGGATCACCTATGCCGACCGCGATGGGGATACTTATTTCTTCGTCACCGAGTTTGTCCCGGGGAGCGATCTTCGACGGCTGGTGCGAACGGTGGGGCCTTTAACGCATAGCGCTGCCGCCTATGTCGTCAAACAAGCGGCTGAGGGCTTAGAACACGCTCATCGTCGTGGACTCATCCATCGAGACATCAAACCAGGCAACATTTTGGTAACCCCCGAGGGGATCGCGAAGGTAATCGACTTGGGACTGGCGTGGTTCCTCGAGGCCGACATTCCCGAGGCACAAGAACTCGATCGATTGAAGATTGTCGGCACTGCCGATTACCTCGCGCCCGAGACGATCAACGAACCCGACCGAGTGATGCCGGTAAGCGACATCTATGCACTCGGCTGTACGCTCTATTACGCGGTGACGGGCAAAGTGCCTTTCCCCGGTGGCAACCCGATGGAAAAGATGAATCGGCATCGCCGCGAGCAGCCGATTCCCGCTCAGCAGTTTAATCCGACGCTGCCGCCAGGCTTCGTCAACGTACTTAACCACATGATGGACAAGAATCATGCCACTCGAGTTCATACGGCTAACGCCTGCGCAGCGCTGCTCGATCCCTGGATCGATGCCGACGCTGTGAGTCAGCTAGCCGTTGCCGTCAAGAAAGCGGTCGCGCAGCGTGGCGCGCCGCGAGCTTCGGGCAAGCCGAAGACCCCGCAACTTCGTGCCGACGAGACGCTGATCTACGGTGCCGAAGAAGAAGCCGCTATTGCCACGGGCCATCCGGCGCAACCGACGGGGGGGCGTAGTGAAGTTCTCGACACCCGAACGAACGATGGCGACGACAGCTTTGGCGACAGCCAAATCATCGAAATTGAACCTTCCGAACCGGTTGATCGGCTCGATCAAGCAGTGAAATACAGCATTTGGGCGACAGGGCTGGTGACGATCGCGCTGCTGCTCGCGCTACTTTGGGAAACGCTTACGAGCTAACCATCTACTTTACCGCAGCGTTGGGCATCACCGACTTGCCTGCACCTCGCCCCCCTCGGCGGCGGCGATCTTGCTTCGCAGTTGCTGGCTCAAACTGGCGTCAAGAAACTGATTGAGCAAACCTTTTGTGTCATCGAACAATCGATTGATTTGTTTTTCGACGAACGGATCCTTTACGCTCACCAGTTGTTGTTCTCGATTCAGCATAACTTCGAATTGGCTACGACCCGGCAAATTGTCGAACTCACCGAGAATCTCGCGCGCTTTCGCAAAGTCTTTCTGTTCGATGAACCGGTCGATGCGGGCAGCCATAATCGACCGCTTGGCAACGACATCGATCAACTCTTCGCGAATTGCGGCGAGCTTCGCTTCGGCAGCGAGTCGATCGCGATGGTCGGGAAGTGGGGCCTCGACCAAAGCGAGGTCACCCGGCAGCAGCGGAATTTTCGCGACCGCGATCGCACCACTTTTGACGTAAGCTGTTTGGATGCGAGTTGGTCCAGGTTGAACAGAAATTTCCCCCTTGAGGTCGGTCTTGCCGAGCTCGCGAGTGGCTGTTTCCCCAGTGTTTTGGAGGTAAACATCGAGCCCGGCCAGTCCCTCGGCTTCGTCGTTTCGGTTATAGAGCCTGAGTGTCACTGGCACCGGTGTTTCGCGAACGAGCATCGCCAATTGTTCAACGCGACCACGTTGACGAAAGCCAAATGGCTTTTTGGTGTGGCTGTGAACGATGGCCGATGTTGCGGCGGGCTGCGATTCGTCGATTTCGATGTAGGTCCACTTCACGCGATCGATACCGTTCTCAACTGGATTGCCACTGCTGTCGATTTTGCGCAGAAACGGAGCGAGGATCGCACCAACCGGCGTGAAGTCGAAATTGGTCCGCCGGGGGAGTGCCGAGCCCTTAAACGAAATGTTGACGCTCGCATCGTCGCCACGTTTGAGACTGTAGGTGGCGAGCGGCGCGAAAACCTCGAGCAGACCACGAAAACAAAGCTCGGGAACGTAGCCAAGGCTGGTTGTTTCGGCGACGGCCGGCTGCCCCCACTCGGCCGCATAGTTGTCATATTCCTGCGTTGTGACACGATAGATTCCGTCGCCGCTATCGATCTGAATCAGCATCACCTTATCGAATTGCGAGATTTGGTCAGCCGAAATAAGCGAACTAATCGGAGGCGAGTCAACCGACGAAGACACTTCGGACGCCACGAACTTGAAGTCGGCTTTCCAGAGCGCGCCGAGCGACGCATCGATCCGATCACTCAGGTGAATCGCGAGCCGCTCGGCGAGCGGCTCGCGTTCGATCGATGGCAGGGCCGAGCGTACAATCACCTTGATGCGATAGGGCGAAAGCTCCCAATAGCGATCGACCGTCACGGCGTAGCTCGAGGCCGAGGCCAACAGTGCCACAGCAAGCAGCAAGCATGCGTAATTTCTAGCGATAGGAAACACGGCGGCCTTTAATCGAACTTCATTTGCCAGCGAGAAATATCTTGGTAGAGCGTCACGGTGCCATTCCCGAGCCCCTGCACATAGTTGCGGCGAGCAAAGTGGTTCCGCGTTTGCCACAGCGGAATCACCGGCAGTTCACTCGACGCGACGCGGTGCATCGCAAACATCTCTTGCCTCACGTCGTTCCAGTTATTCGCCCGATCGAGTGCGTCGAGCGATTGCAACAGAAAGTCGCTGTCGGCGGGAACGATACCGCCGACGCCGAACAAGTCACGGGCGTCGGTCACTGGTTCCCATGCCATCAGTTCAACGTATTTGAGATCGACCCCTTCAAGTGCTGGATCAGTCAACTCGTCGGCCGTCATTTCAACCAGTTCAAGATTGAGCCCCAGCGCACCGAGTTGCTGCTTGATCGCTTGGCATGCAGCGCGGATAGCAGGGTCGGTGCCGTGGGCCATAACCAGGCCTGGGAGTGGCGGCAAAGGGGGCGGTTCTTCGCCCTTAGAAACTTTTGGCTGGACGCCAGTCCATGCCACGTTGAGCAACATGGCCGCGAGGCGGATGTCATAATCGCGTGACTTGACCGCCGTGTTATACGCGTAGGGTACGATCTCGCTCAAGCTATCGCGAGCGGCAAATGGGCCACTCACGGCTTGGTACCCGGGTTTCAATTCGCCCCCGAGCAGAATGCGTTCAACGATGCCGTCGCGGTCGATGGCGTAGCAAAGCGCGCGGCGAAACTCGCGCTTCTCGAGCAACGGTTGCCGCCGCGTTGGCACCAGCACATGAACCGTCGGCAGTTTGTAGGGCTCGACCGTCAACTCACGAATCTTGCTGAGCTTTTCGACTTGCCAAGGGGGGACACGGTCGATAACGTCGATATCGCCACGGACGAGAGCCGCAAGGGCGTCGTCTTCGTTCTCGAAGAGCACTTCGCGGACTTCCGACATGCCGCCGGTTGCTGTACCGGTGGCTCCTGCTTGAGACTTGAACAGCGTCGTGGCATCGGTGCGACCGGCCACATCGAATCCGAGCCGGCCTGTGAGTTGTTGCAGTTCGCGAGGCATTGGCATCCGCAGCAGCGACTCGGGACGGACATGTGCGCGGGCGAGTCTGAACCGTACTTGATCGGGGTATTGAAGTTCAACGTCACCGACGAGTCGCGCAAGAGTCGGACTCGCACCGGGCAAATCGCCGCTTGCCGCCAACAGCAGGTCACGGGCAAGCGAAGCGACGCCGACGGCGAGTCCAGCTCGATCGACGCCGGGGCGAGGTTCGACGGTAATGGTCACTTCGAGCCCGGTTGGATCAGTCGTGATTTCGCCCACCGGGGAACGATAAATGCCCCCTTCGGGACTGTAGTCAACGAGCTCGGCCAACATCGGTTCGACCAGTTGCGACGCACGTGCATGGGGCCAACTGTCGAGCCGGTAGACGATCTCTCCGGGTGCTGCCTCGAACACGCCGACGGCGACTTGCGGGTTGGCCGCTTGGATTTTTCGCTGCAGCGCCTGGCTGCCGGGAATCTCAGGCCAAACGCCAACCGCTTGGTCGATCGCCGTGCGAGCCGCGTCGAAGTCGCCGGCGGCGAACGCTTGTTCGGCAACCTTTATCTGCCCGGCGGCCGCTTGCTCGAACTGCCCGCGCCAAAGGTCAACGACCGTGAGGGGCAAGTCGCCGAAGTTGTTGGCCACGACGTCGAGCGTGAGCCGAGCTGCCTTGTAGTTCTTGTCGGCCAGGTACTGATCGATGATCTTGCCCGCCACCTTATCGATGGCGACAGCCAACCCCGCAGCGCTTGGATTGCGATCATGCAGCGATCCAAGCACGGCCAGCGCGCGGTCATATTCGGCCGACTTGAACGCATCGAGCGCGTCGCTTTGCAGATAGAAGTTGAGTTCGGCTTCAAGTCCCGGCGTTTTGGGATAGCGTTCTTGCAGCCGGGCGTAGTTGAAGTAGGCTTCGTCGAACTTACCGGCTTTCGTCAATTCTCGGGCTTCGGCGATGAGCATCTGTTCGTAGAGTTCGATTCGCTCGATACGGTTCCAAGCGAGCTCCAAATCGCCGGCTGCCTTCGACGGATTGACGAGCCGAAACCTCAGACTGCCATTCGGAAATGGATTAGGCACCCTTCGTCCGGGAAGTTCCAGCGGTTGGACCTCGAGCGGCTTTCTTGGATCGCCCCCTTTGGCGTAGATTCGGTCGAACGGCTGACGCTCGCCAAGCGTCAGTTCTTGAGCGACGGCTGTGATGCCAAACGTCACAAGCAGCGCCGCGACCACCAGCGCTGTAGCGCCGCGCCGCGAAAAGTCGATGATGGATCGCTGTCGGCTCATTCGCTTCCGCCGGTGGGGGACTTAATGACGAGAATCGAACCGTCTTGCGTCGCGACAACGAATCTGTTCTCGAGTAGCTGTGCGCCGCCGACGAAGGGTTGTTTCGCATCGGCGATTCCGGTCGTGTTGCCATCGGCAAGCGAGAGGCTCACCAGTTGTCCTGATGAAAATGTCAGCACCATGTCGCCACCAACCAATAGCGGCTCGCCCGTGAAGTCGTCGGCGGGGCTCTTGCGTTGCCAAAGTTGTTTGCCACCGGCACTAACGCCGAACAATTGGCCCGACTCCGTAGCAACCACGAGCAAGTCGCCCACTTTGTAGGGACCCCAAACAGCTTTCGATTGCAGCTCGACTCGTTCGGCCGGTTCGAGCGAAGGGAGCAAGAAGCCAACAAGCCGCCCGTCGGTGCTACCGGCAAACACACGGTCGCCTATCGCGACGAGGCGAGTGGCGAGCGATGTCGTGCCGACCTCAGCCTCCGTCACTGCGGCCAAGTAAGCTCCGTCGCCGTCGAGTTCAACAAGATAGATCTTTTCGAGTCCATCGCTGATCACAAAACTGGGAATCTCGCCTTCAATTGGCGCGACTGGGAGCCACGTTTTTCTTGCTCCGGGGGGCAATGGAGGCTGGAATCCACCGGCCAGTTCTTTGCCCGACTCCGAGTCGAGATACTGAACTTGCCCAAGCGAGAGTGGCGCTAACCAACCTTTTCCCAAAGCGGCGGGTGGACAAGCGAGTGGCCCGGGTAGGTCGATGACAAAGGGTGGGCGAGCGGCCCCCGGGTTAAACATTAGTGTTTGCTGTGAACCAGTCGCAGCAAACACAACGGCGCTGTTCTCGAGTCGGATGCCGCTCTTCAGCGGCGGCAATTGCTGACTCGGGCTGGGCTGAGCTTCGTTCAGCACTCGCGATTTGATTGATGCGCTATCGAACAAGAACAAATTGCCGTCGGCACCAGCGAGCGCGAGTTTCTCGACTGCTCCCTCGATAGCGATCACGCCACCGGCAGGCGGCGATGCGAGGTCGGTCTCCCATACCGTCTTGCCATTGCTGGTGTTCGTCGCGGTGACCGTGAGCGACGGATTATTCGCTCGTTGACGGGTGTGCAATAGGACACCGTCGCGGATTTCGAGCGGGCCAGCGAACGTTGAACCGCGATAGTCGTCGCTGATTTCTTGAACCACCATCCGGTTGCCAGTCGGTGCGACCACCAGCTTGTTGAGGTCGCGGCTCGCGTACCAAATATTGCGATCATCGAGCGACGCGTATCGCAAGAACGACTGCGTGCCTCGCTCAGTTTGCGAAGCAAGTTGCGTCAACGCTTGTCCCTCGGCCGATGGATTCACATCGTAAACGGCCAGCGTTCCGCGATCGGTGTTCACAACAAACCGGCGACCGGCGACCGCCGGTTGCTGCAAAACGAGTCCTTCGAGCCGCGCCGCAGCAACCTCTTTCTCGACCAGCCCATCTCGGTCGAGGCTAAAGAGCCGCAAACGACTCGATTGGGCCCCATCGTTCTCGGCAATCGCTAACTTACTAAGCACGAGAGCCGGGGGCGCAACGATTGTACCGGCCGCGTGACCGGTGAAGGTCACACCCAGACACGAGAGATTCTCGAGATCGAGCGTGTAGAGGCTCGAATGGTCGCCCGTCAAATAGACGCGGCCACCCCGCGTGTCGACCGACGGAGCTGTGCGAAGTGGCTGAGCAAACTGCATGAAGCCCGCGCGTGTCCCCGTGGCGAGATCGACTACGTGCAACTTGCCACCTTCGCTGGCCAAGTACGCCCGATTCTCGGCGACAACTGGCTGAGCAACTATCTCGCCGAGCGGGAGTCTCCACCTGAGATTGCCGCTCGAAGCTTCGATACGCAACAGTTCCTGATTGAGCGAGTCGAACAACAGCACATCGTCGCCAATTCGAACCGGTTCGCGCATCGCCAGTTGTGGGCCAATGTAACGACGCCACATCAGTTTTCCGGTCGCTGAGTCGATTCCATAAACGGCACCGCGATGGGCGATCACGTAGGGACCACTGGCAGTGGCCGTTCCTTCGATTCGCTGATTAGCGAGCGCGATGGTCGCGACCACGGCCGTCGGCCGCTCGGTTGTCTCTGCGACAATTTCTTCGGCCACGAATTCGATCGCCGACTGCTCGGCCTTGGAGATGCGTATTAGCGCTTCGGCGAGCGCCTCGTTGGTGGCAAGTTCGGGATGCTTCTTGACGAGCGCCGACTGCGCGTCGTAAGCGGCCCGCGTGTCACCTTCTGCGATTGCCGCGTCGATCGCCCCGATCGTTTCGGTCAAGCTGGTCTGAGCGGCTTGCCGGCGGTCGATGCGTGTGAGTGTCTCACGGACCTCGTTCAGTTCGGTTTCGTCGCGGCGGGTCGTGGGAACGTAGCGAGTATTCTCGCAAAGCGCGAGCGCTTCGGTAGCCGCCGTTGCTAGCTGCCTTGTTTTTTCTAAGTCCTGCGAATCGTCAGCTTGTTTGGCGAGTCCCTGTGCGGTTGCCGGTAGCAGCGCGCTTAGCTCTTCTTCGGCCGAACCAAACTCAGCCTCATTGTCAACTACCTTCAACTCGTCTTTCGCGATAGTGAGTGCCGATTCATAGTTCTTGCCCTCGACCGCTCGCCGGATTCTCACCATCGCGAGTTCGACACGGGCTTTGCTCGCTTGGTCGTGCTGAGGAAATTTTTCGACAAAGCGTTCGTAATTTTGGATCGCATTGGTGTAGCTCCCCGAGTCGCGAAGCTTCTGGGCCTCTTCCAGCAATTTATCGCCCGTCTCCCAGTTCATGATCACCCACATCGCTGCGCAAGCAATCGCGAGTAAGGCCAGCGATCCGCCTCCAATGAGCAGCAGCGGTGAGTCCCATTCGTTCGATTTCTTACCAGACTTGTTCTTCTTCTTGCTCGTTGCGCCTTTCTTAGACCCTTTGCCCTTCTTTTCTGGCTCTTCGCTGGCTAAGGGGGCACTTCCGAACGAGCCTGTGCCAAAGCCACCGTCGCTCGAGAATCCATCAAGGGGCGAGCCGAGATCACCCCCCAGATCACCGCCGAAATCGACTAAGTCGTCGAGTGGCGAACCTAAATCGGGAAGTCCGCTTAGCAGGTCATCAGCCGGCTTTTCGCGACGCGACTTTGTGGGCTTTTCTTTCGACGAGGTTTTATTTTCCGACTTCTTCTCAGTTTTTTTTTCTGGTGCCTTCGTGGCGGACGCTTTCGCCGAGCTGGCCGCGAGTGCACCGGTGGCTTGGTGCTTCGTGAGATGCCCTTTGTCGACAAGGAACTTGGCAAGCGCCCTGGCCGAAAGCGCCTTGGGGCCATTAGTCTTTTCGCGCAGTTTGTTGAGCGCCGCTGTCGGGAGCAGTTTTTGCGCTTCGAGAATGTCGAGGAATTCGTCGGCGGTCATGAATCGTTGGGCTTCGCTCAGTCGTCGGGCCGGTAGTGGATTTAGTCGTATTGGTAATCTTTAGAGGTCGCCATCTTCATAAACCATCAGGCGGATTTCTTCCATCTGGGTCGCGGAACCCGCGTCGAGGGCGTCGACCACTTTCTCGTGAACGGCGTCGCCGTGAGCTTGGACTAGCATCTTGCTGATTCCTACTCCGCCCGTTCCCTCACGCGCTTGCCTCACTTTCGCGCGCATTTCTTGAGAGCTCACGGCTCGCTGTTCTTGCTCTGCGGCGACGGCGACCCAGTAAACATTGTTCTCGTCGATGCGCACGGTGACTGAATCCTTCTCAACCTCTTCGACCACCTCCGAAGCGGCCGCTTCGTCGTCATCGGGTGGCGGTACCGCCAGCGACTTTTGCAGCGCGAACGCGGCCGTAATCATGAAGAAGATGAGCAACAAGAACGTTACGTCGATCATCGGCGTCATGTCGAGCTCGTTTTCGATCGGCTTCTTCTTGGGCGCAGTCGCGGCTGCGTCTTCGGGATCGTGTTCGACTTCGAGCATGGGTCGTTATTCTGTTTCAAGTACGGCCAGGTTCAATTTCATACTCTGCACTTTCGCCGATGCCTTCATCACTCGATAGATTTCCCGAAACTTCACGTTCCGATCAGCCTTAATGACAACGTCGGTTTTCCCTTCCTCGAAGCCCTTCTTCGTGAGCGCTTCGATCTGCGTGGCGCGGGCTTCGAGCTCGTTTGGCAGCTCGGTGCCAGACACTTTGCCATCGCCGTTGTAAGCGGGAGCGATATCGATGCCCCCCTCGCCCAGTGTGAAAACGATGCTGTGAAGTTGGCTCACGCCAGTCCCATGCTGCGCCTTTGGCAAGTCGACGGCCGTGTTCTTGTCGGGTGTCGACGCAACGAGAAAGAAAATCAGCAGCAAGAACGTAATATCGATCATCGGCGTCATGTCGAGCTCGGTCTCTTCGACTTCCCGCTTTGGTTGTGGCGGTTCGAAATCGTCGAAATCGTCGTCGACCTTCAGCAGCATTGATTCGGATGCTTCAGACACGTTTGTTTAATCAGTCGATGGGGGGAAGTTGAATTGAGCAGGAGTCAAATGCAGCCACCATCGTCAGAAGGAGTGCTGCCCATGAATTGTCGCCAATCGGGGAAAGCGAGCCACCGTCTGCCGACGGTGGCTGCGTAGCTTTTCGATTACCCCCGACCCAGTGCCGCTTTGATTGACTCGGCCAGCCGAGTCATGCCAAGCGTGACTAAGTCTTCCATTTTTCGCAGCCGGACGTTGATGCTGTTCGACATAATCACCAGCGGGACTGCAATTGCTAAACCGATTGCGGTGGTGATGAGCGCGAACATAATGTCCTTCGCCATTTGCCCCGGGTCGACTTTGGCCCCACTACTCAGGTTGTCGAACGCTCCCATCATCCCGAGTACCGTGCCAAACAGTCCAATCATGGGGCCACTCTTTGCCACGGTCGAAACCCAGCTCATGCGATGCTCGATGTCGGCCATGATGTCCTGTTGAAAACGCTCCCACAGCCGTCGCTGCACTCGTGCCGCTCCTTGGTCGCGATGCTCAACCGCGTAGATAGCGAGTTGAGGCAGCGCCCGGCGGTCGTCTTCGCACAACTCTAACGCGCCCTCCCAGTCGTGCTTTTGAATGTGGCCATCGAGTTCGGCGAGAAACTCTTCTTGGTCTTCTTCGTCGCGAAAGCGGACTTGGCCCACACGACGCCAAACGACGACGGCACAGAACGCTCCCCATAGCGCGAGGACCGCCATCGCGGCGTAGACAATATAGCCAACGAGTTCAAAAAGAATTTTCATGGAGTAACGTGTGTGAGAGGGGCGACAGTTGTTGGATTAAAAGTATGTTTGTGACTCGACTTTGAAATCGTATTTTGCGCCGACGCGAAAAAAGCGGTAAACAGTTTTTTTGACTTGCGAACGTTCTTTGATGTTGTTTTCGTTCATCGCGGCCCGTTCAATTCCGTACAATTCGCCCTTTCGCTGGTCGGGGTAGAAAGTAACGATCAGTCCGCCATTCTTCATGATGCCCGCTTTTTGGGCGATTTTGACTTCCATGTCCCTGAGTGGGTTGCCGGTCGAGATGAAATAAAATCGCTTAAGTTTGTCCTCGTCGTCACGCGTCCCCACGCGCGTCGTCGGATTTGGCGAAGCGAGATTCTTCGCGTAGTAGATTTTTCCGTCGCGAGCGATGACTCCCAATTCGACTTCGAAGAAATCGAGCATTTGCTCGTAGTCGGCCTGCGACGCCGGTTCGTATTTCATTTCCTTCGGCGAGTCGTCGCCACCGCCACCACCGACCCCTGTGTTGCGGACATCGCCTAACCCCGAGCCTTTGCCTGCCCGATCGGCTGCGTCGAAGGCTTCGTTGCTGAGCATCGCCACTTTCGTTGCGGCCGCATTACTGATGGCGGTGAGCGTATCTTGCAGCATCGGTTCTTCGAGTTCCGGCGCGTCTTCGAGGCCGGGCGGTTCGGGTTCGTCGGCAAAGCCCTTGGGCGCATCGCCGGCCGGGCCGGGCTCGAACACCTCAAACGGTTTTGCTTCAATCTGAACCGTGAAGGTGCGAAACAGAAAAATGATAAAAAGCGACACGAAAACGATCGCGACCATCACGAGCAGCGACACCAATAGGCTTGCCGCCCGGTCGTAGGAATTAACGGTCAAGCGGTAGCGAGGCTTGCCCGCTGCAAGATCGTTTGTCGTTCTGTCGGTCGCCGCCGCGCTCATGGGACGTTGAATTGCCTCAATTCCGCTGTTTCGTTGAAACTTACAGTGTAATCGCCGGGGCCACAAAGCGACAGCACTAGTTGCCATTGGCGGCATGAAATGGGCAAATTTGTCGCCGATTAGAAAGCATTCCGACCAACTTATTCGACAATCAGCGGTGCGTCGGGTCGAATCGACTTGTACCATTCTTTCCACTTGTTGAGCGAATCGTATTGCTGTTCTTTGTTGAAACCATTCGGGGGGCCGAAGCCTTCGAAACGGCGACTCACAAATTGCAAACCGTCGCGGGCGGCAAGCACCACTTCGGGTTGAGGGTCGGTGAGCGCGAAGAGCAGCGTCGGCACCCGGTCGAGACTGCCCGTCCGCGCAATCGCCTTCACGGCGACAATGCGGGCTTGCCAAGGACCGGTGCGAGCCACTTGTTCGAGTTTCCGAATGCTCTTGGCGTCAGCACTATCGATGTTGATGGCTGACGCATCGATTCCTTCCCACTTGTCGAGTTGGTCATTGTCGATCATATCGATCATGTCATCAACCTCGGTCTTCGGCTGATCGGCGACGAGTTTGCTGCCATTAAACTTGAGTTGCCCTGCCGTGGGGAGGCCAATTCCGCCGATAGAAATACCGTCTCCAAGACTCTCGCGAATCATGACATCGGTCGAACGAATCAGGAACAAGATCGTGAAAGCCGTGTCGGGGCCTTCTTGGCAACCGGTCTCCCACGAGCCATTCTTGGCTTGCGTCTTCATCGCGTATTTGACACCGTTGTTGTACCAAACGGGTTCTTCTTCGCGCGTGCCGTCGAGGATTGCTTGAAAGCTTTTGTAGCGCTCGAGCGCGTACATGTAGTAAGACGTGAAGCGTTCGATTTCGACTTTGTAGTTCTTGTCCATCCAAGCGTCGCCCCCCTTGAGCGTCGCCAGCACTTGTTTCTGATTGAGCGACCCAGCCGGGAGCCGAGGGGCACGTCGATTGTTTGTGTCGGCCACCGCCATGACACCGGGGGGCAAATCGCTTTCCTCATCGTCGCGTGCTTTGTTGTTGCGTTCGATGACGCCAAAAAGGTCGGCAAAGATCAGCAGACTTCCCATGCCAGCGGCACCCATCGAGCAGGTAATTTCTTCTTGCTTCACGAGTTTGCCACCCTGGCCGAGTTGACCTTGATAACCCCACGCCCCCGAGGGATCTTGCGTCGCGACAAGCCACTTGGCGGCCCGTTCGGCCATCGCGGGGTTGATGTTCACGCCCTTTTCGTGCGCCTCCCACAGACTGAGCGCGCCATATTGTGACTGCGACGTATCGCCCGTCACGAATTGATCGTAGCCCCAACCGCCATGCGGTTTTTGCCGTTTGGCGAGGAGCCCCAGGTAATAGTCGATAAGTTGGCGATGTTTCGTTGCGTCGAGCTCACAGAGAAAAATAATCGCGAGCCCATTATCGTACATGTTGACGTCGGAAATATTGTTTGCCTTGGCGCGCTGCTGACACGCTTCGAGTGCCTTCGCCACCCAAGGCGAATCGCGCCGATCATTCTTGATGAACGTGGTTGCGATCAAGCATTTTCCGCCAAAGCGATCTTCTTTCGACGTCTCCAGATACTTGAGCCCAGCTTCGACCATCTTGCGGACTTCGGGGCTCTCGGGCGTGTAAGCCAGCGCCGCATCTGCCTGAAAGCAACCAAACGCCAACGCGACCATCAGCAGTCCGCGAATGCACATAACTTAAGTCCTGATTTAAGTCCTGGAGTTTTCGTCCAAGCGTTTCGGAGCCGAATTGCCAGTTGACGAATCGCTTACGAGTGACGTCAGAAAAACAACGAAGTAAGCCGAGCTTACCAACCCGCGCCGGTTGGCAGTTTCAGTCGTTTGCAAGTTGCCGTTCCTGAGAAGTTTTCTCTTCGTATCTTATTGTCGGATGGCAACTTGCGTCAAGTAACTCGCGTTAAGACGAGGTCGAAAAAGGCAGCCTTTGGCACTCGATCTCGAGCGTCTTGGGGACGTGGCGTCCGAAGTCGCCGTCGACGTAGCCCATTTCCGCTGCGGTTCGCCAGTCACCCGCTGCGATGTGTGCCGGCCAGTCGCACGACTTCAATAGCGAGAGACGATTTGCACCGAGTATCTCGGCCATCCGCGCCGCAATGGAATCGCTGGTGACTTGCCAGCCTATGCCGAGCGGCGTGCCAGGCCAGGTTGGTTCTTCATCGCGAAGCAGTGTGGCCGGCAAGACTCGCACGACGGGTGAGGCCGACAGTAGGAGTTCGCCCAGCGTCGCCACGGCGGGAATCTCCGGCAGCAGTTGCCCCACGATGTTCGACGTGCTGTCGAGCAAGTCGATGGCAAGCCAGTGGGCTGACTCGTCGGAAATTGCGAGTCGCTGCTGGAAATCCCGCAACGAGTCGACCATTTGGCCACCGCCGACGATAAGCAGGACTCGGGAGTCACGCGGCCGTTGTTGAAGCCACGCGCGGAGGTCGCCTGCGAGGTCGGTTCGTTCGAGCAGGCTACCGCCGATTTTTGCGACGTGCCAGTTCACGAGGCCTCACCGACGAGATACTTATGGAGCAGCGAAGCAACGGCCAACGCGCAGAAGGCCACGCGCTGTGCCGGCGAGATTCGCGAAAGCCGATGGATTGTCATTCCGGCCTCCTGGAAGACCTGGTCCTGCCAGGGGAGACCGCCACCAGAGATCACAACGTGATCGGCGTTGACGGTGCGATGACGCACAGCTTCAATCGCGGTCATCACTTGTTCTCGTTGCCGAGCGTTCACTGCGGTTGCGATCGCCATGATTTCATCGTCGCTAAGTAATTCTCGATCACCACAAATCGTTCGCGCTAATCGAGTGAGACAACCGTCCCGCGTCAGCGGCCCGCCATCCGCAGTGGCGATCTGTGAACCGAATTCGATGAACCCAAGCAATGCGTTGACGTCGGCAGTCGTCGCAAACAACTCGGCGGCCAGCGGGCACTTTTGGCCACGCAGCGTAACGTGGTCAACAATGCAGGGGACGAGCGTTCGCACCAACCCGGTGTAGATAAGCTCGCCCGCCAGCAGACGGTCGATGTCGGTTTGCGAACGTGTGGCGACTTCCCCATTCACGACAGGAATAATGTCGGTGGTGGTCGAACCCATGTCGATCCAAACGCCAGTCGCATTAGGTAGCCAAGCAGAAGCAAATCGCGCCCCTGCGTGCCAGTTGGCCGAAGCAGCGAGCAGCGGGTTGCCTTCGAGCGACTCGGGCGAATAAAAGACTCCGTCGACACCGTAGACGTGAATCGGCAGATCGCTGACAGCAGCTTGCATTGCTGTAGTGACGTGCAAAACACCCTCGCGCTTCAGCGCATAGCAGTCGGCCAATTCACCAGTCATGGTAAGTGCAATCGCATCGATTTCACCGAACCAAGCGACACTCGATCGCAACTCCGCGGCAAGCTGTTCACGTCGCTGCCAGAGCGGGAACTCGCGATTCATTGTGTGGCCATCGGTCGACGCAAACTTGAGATTGGCACCTCCAACGTCGATTCCGAGAACGTGCATGATTATTGATTAGCGTCTAGAAATGGAACCATCGCATCGAAACTCAACCGCACGCACGACTTTGGGCGTCGTCCGAACGACACCGTCTGCGACTTCGAGCACCAATTCGGCCAAGTTCTCAGAAGTCGCGGCGCGGAGTCCAAGGTACGACGTCGTGAGACGTGGGTTAATTTCCAAAACGACATCGGAGTCCGCACCGGGGTCCGATGCGTCGCCAAGCATCATATCAACTCCCACGTAACCGTGAGTCGCGGGCATGGCGGCGATCGTTTGCCGCGCAAGTCGCTCCGCACGCTCAGCATAAGGGGTCGGCATTGGTATCGTGCCACCGACGTACTCGAATCGATCGGCGAATGTCTGCCAGCTCGATCCCATCAACACCGGTCCATTGGTTCCGCAGGCGAAACTAGCACTGGCGGGCCGACCGAGTACGAACGTTTCGAGCCGGTAGCGAAGCCATTCGCGTCGTGGCGGCAATTCACTTTCATTCTTGACGAGGCGCGTGCCCTGAGATCCGGCTCCCCAGTTGTCCTTGAGTATTGCCGGAAAAGTGAATTCTGTCGAATCGACCGCGTCGAGCGGTCCGCCGCTAGGTACGGCGATCCCCTGCCCTGCCAAGTGATTTGCCGTCAACGACTTATCACTCGCCATAGCGACGAAGTGGCTGTCGGGTGAGTAGAGCTTGCAGCCGGCCGACTCAGCAAAGTCCGTGAGCTCGAGGAGCTCGCCATCAATTTCGGGTGCGATGATCCACGCGGCGTCGACTACGCCCAGTGACTTCTCAAACTCAGATCTCGCGTTCTTGCCAGTGACTCGTCGAACGTCAACACCGTGAGGGACGACGCACGAGCCACTTTCGTGCAAGAGGGTCAAGAATTGCCAACCATCGACGCGGTTTAAATTGGCAAGCAGCGCCGAGAGCATGGCTTGGCCTTCGACTGCAAGGCTACCAGCGACGTGACCATCGCCGCTTATGCCGGCGCAGATAGATTCGACGACGAGCATCCTTTGCATCACTCGAAGCTGCCCTTCTAGAAAATTCCAAGCTGGTCGCGGGCCTCTTCTGTCATTCGGTCGGGGGTCCAGGGAGGCGTCATCACCAGTTTGATTTCCACTTCGCTCGCATCTTCTAGAGCAGCAATCTTCTCCTTGGACTGGCTCAGAATCTGTGGCGCAGCGGGGCAAGCGGGGCTAGTCATCGTCATGTCGACCGCGATTTTACTCTTTCCATCGGCTTGTTCTGCGATCGTGATTTCGTAGATCAACCCCAGGTCGACGATGTTAACGAACAACTCGGGATCAATCACTTCTTTGAGCGCTTCGCGAACGTGTTCTTCGGCAACGGCCATGACGTTACTCCTAGTTAATTCAATCGACTAAACGGACGAACACTCGCCCGTCTTCGACTTTGGTTTCGTGGGCCACGGTCGGCCGAATGGCGGGCATCGTGAGCGCGGCACCCGTTTCGAGTGAAAACTTCGCCCCATGTCGCGGACAAGCGATCGACTTGTCATCTGCATCGACCGGGCCATCGCTGAGCGGTCCACCATCGTGCGTACAAACGTCATCAAGAGCATAAAAATGCCCCGCCGCGTGTACTAACACGATCAGCCGATCGTCGATCTCGACGAGCCGGGAAGTCCCATCGGCCACTTCGGCGACTGCGGCGGCATCGACGAATTCGCTCACCATTGGCTACCTCGCTACCAATTGTTCGATGTCGAGGTCTTGAACTCGCTTGCTGATCGCTTCGCCGAGAGCGTCGCGAACCGACTCGATCGAAATGCGATCGAACACCTGCTGGAAGAATCCGGCAACGATCATGCGAATCGCTTCGACCCGCGTGTAACCTCGGCTCATTGCATAGAACAGTTGTGCGTCGTCGACCCGGCCCGATGTACTGCCGTGCGTGCAACGAACGTCGTCAGCTTCGATTTCGAGCCCCGGAATGGAGTCGGCTCGCGCCGTGGCAGCGAGCATCAAGTTGTCGTTCCGCTGGTAAGCGTCGGTCCGCTGAGCAGCAACGTCGACCTTGATCATTCCTCGCCACACAGTTCGCGAGCGATCTTGCAATGCCGACTTATAGAGCAAATTGCTGCGGCAATAAGGAGCCTTGTGATGCTGGAGTGTGTTGTAGCAGAGATGCTGACGGCCTTGAGTGAACATGACACCGTTGACCTGTGCTTCGGCATCGGGACCAGTCATTGTGACCTGCTGGTTGACCTTCGCCAGTTTCGCGCCGAGTGCGCCGATCGTCCACTGCAGCCGGGCGTCCTTATCGACTGTCGCCTTTTGGTGAGCGAAGTGCCAGACGTTGTTCGACCAGTTTTGTAGGTTAACGTAACGGAGTTTGGCACCCGGTTCGACGAGCAGTTCGAGCGATCCACAGTGAAAGCCTTGGGCTTCGGCCGTGCAGCTAGCCGTTTCCATCAGCAGTGTCGCTTCGGCCCCTTCGTCGAGCACAACCAGCGTCCGTGAAAGATCGACACCACCATCGTCGAGCGAAGTGAACGAGTGGAGCGGGCGGTCAATAATGACCCCCTTCGGAACATACAGCAGCGTACCACCCCGCCAACAGGCCGAGTTGAGCGAGGCGAACTTGTCGTAGGTCGGCTTATTGACGCGGCGATCGATGTAAGGTCGCAGTCGGTCGCCATGCTCGGCGAGTGCGCGGTCGAGCGGCATAAAAAGCACGCCGCGCGACGCAAGATCGCTATCGAGTTCCGGCGGCGCATTAATGGTTTGGTGCGTCGACAAACATCCTGCGAGATCAACACGATGCGTGAGCAGCGGTGCCGGCGCAAGGTTGTCGGAGATCGGTGCTTCGAGCGCAAACTTATCGAGGTGAAACGTCCGAATATCGGTTCGCATCCACTCTTCGACTTTGTTCGATGGCCACGATTGCAGCTCGAATGCTTTCCAGGCGGCCGCACGCGCCTCGGCGAGCCAATTAGGTTGGTCGGCCGCGCTGGCGGCTGCGTACGCCTGCTCGGCGAAATTACTGGTTGTTTGCGTTGTCATTTGGCTGTTAATCTTTCAACTCACATTTACTCAAAAATCTCATCGACCGGCATTGTCCATCCCGGCACGGCCGGTTCCGCATGGGCGATTTGACCACGCCCGAAAACGGCGGTTGGCGTCTCACTGGCGGCCGTGTAGAGCCGAACCACGTCGTCGTTGCTGTCTAGGTCGACATTCCATACTGCTATGGTACCTGCTGCGAAGTAGTCGGCTTGCTTATCGGCCATTCTCCGCTCGCTGTATTTTCCGTAATCGCCTTCGCTGCGCACCTCAACGGCGAACACCGGTGCGCCTTGGAGGAACTTCATTCCCGACCTTGGTCCCAGGTGGTAGGACGCATCCGGACAAAACGAATTCCGATTCCCAAGGTCGACCACAAAGGCCGCGTTGTCAGGATAGGCTCGACCATCGTGATGCTTGGCGTACTCATGAAGGCTCACATAGATATTGCCGCTAGCGGAACTTGGCATATCGCCGGTTGCACTCATCAGAACAATCTCTCCACCAACAATCTCCGCTTTACCGTCAATTCTTGACAACTGCTTTATCAGTTCTGCTGTTGTTGTCGCTGTTGCCATGGCAATCTCCCTTTGCTTAACCCACGCTGCCTTCCATCTGCAACTCGATCAGCCGATTCATCTCGACCGCGTATTCCATTGGCAATTCTCTCACCAACGGCTCGATGAATCCACTGACGATCATCGAACTCGCCTCGGCTTCCGAAAGACCCCTGCTCATGAGATAGAACAACTGCTCTTCGCCGATTCGCGAAACGCTTGCTTCGTGTTCGATTTGTACGTCTTGCTCTTCGACTTCAATGTAGGGATAGGTATCGCTGCGGCTCTGCGGGTCGAGAATCAATGCGTCGCAAACGACGCTACTTTTCGAGCCGACCGCTCCATCTTGAACTTTGCAAAGCCCTCGATAGCTGCTGCGACCACCATTCTTGCTGATGCTCTTGCTGATAATGCGGCCCGACGTGTTAGGTGCCACATGAACCAGCTTAGCACCAGCGTCTTGGTGTTGTCCTTTGCTCGAGAAGGCGATCGAGAGAATCTCGCCCCGCGCGCCGGGTTCCATCATGTAGACGGCTGGGTACTTCATCGTGAGGTGACTACCTAGGTTGCCGTCGATCCATTCCATCAGCGAGTCTTGGTAAGCCATCGCCCGCTTGGTGACGAGGTTGTAAATGTTGTTCGCCCAGTTTTGGATCGTGGTGTAACGGCAACGACCATTTTTCTTGACGATCACTTCGACAACAGCCGAGTGAAGGCTTTCGGTTGTGTACATCGGCGCAGTGCAACCTTCGACGTAATGAACTTCGGCTCCTTCGTCGACGATGATCAGCGTCCGCTCGAACTGCCCCATGCTCTCGGCATTGATGCGAAAATAGGCTTGCAATGGGAAATCGATCTTCACGCCCGGTGGCACGTAGATGAACGAACCACCCGACCAAACGGCCGAGTTGAGCGCGGCAAACTTGTTGTCGTGCGGCGGAATGATCTTGCCAAAATACTCACGCAAGAGTTCCGGATGCTCGCGAACGGCCGTGTCGGTGTCGGTGAAGATGACCCCCTTGTCGCCCAGGTCGGCTTGCAGCGAGCCATACACGACTTCGCTCTCGAACTGGGCCTTTACACCAGCCAGATATTTCTTTTCAGCTTCGGGAATGCCGAGGCGGTCGAACGTTTCCTTGATTTCGGCCGGCACGTCGTCCCAGGTGCGACCTTGTTCGCTCGTTGGCTTCAAGTAATAGAAGATATCCTGAAAGTCGATCGCGATGTCGCCCCCCCACTTTGGCGTTGGCTTAGATTCAAAGATTTCAAGCGACTTCAGGCGGAAATCGAGCATCCATTCCGGCTCGCCCTTCAGATCGCTGATCTGTGCGACGATCTCGCGATCGATTCCCTTGCGCGCTTTGAACACGCCGGTCGTTTTCGTGATGAAGTCGTACTTGTTGATTTCGCCGACGCCAGTTTCGTCGGTCAGTGGTTCTGCTAGGTCTGTAGCCATAATCGTTTCCTCATTTGTCACCATCGCCAGACGGTGGATCGTAGTTGGTCAGTTCTCTCTAAATCGTCAGCCATCTTGGCGACGGTGGATAAATCGCCTTGGGCAACAGCTAAACCGCGCCACCTAAACGGCGACAGTCTCCTCGGCGAGCTGCGCTTCGAGTGCGGCCGCCTGCGGATAAGCCGCGCGGATGCGGTCGTAGCCCTCGGTATATAGCTCGCGAGCCAGCGATGCGTCGCCCGTCTCGACGATCTTGCCGCCGAGCATCACATGCGTAAAGTCGGGCGTGTTTTGATCGAGTAGTTTGTCGTGATGTGTGATAATGAGAATCCCCATTTCTTCACCACCCCCCTTATCTTGAGAAATGGCGGCGATGCTTTGGCTCGCCAGCTTCACAGCGTCGACATCAAGACCGCTGTCGGTCTCGTCGAGAATTGCGAACTTGGGCCTAAGCATGGCCATCTGCAAAATCTCGGCCCGCTTCATTTCGCCGCCGCTAAATCCATCGTTCACGTAACGACGGGCGAACTCGGGGTCCATCTTCAGTTGTTCCATCTTCGCCTTAAGTTCCTTGCGAAACTCGCGCATCGGAATCAGCTCTTCGCCTTCCCTGCGGTCAGGCTTGCGAACGTTGGTTGTTGCGTGACGCAAGAAGTCGGCAAGCTTCACACCCGGAATCGCCATCGGACGCTGGAAAGCCATGAACAAACCAGCACGGGCCCGCTGAGCCGCGTCCATTTCGAGCAAGTCGTGTCCGTTTAGGTCAATCGTGCCGCTGGTGACTTCGTAGCTCGGATGTCCCATAATGGCGTTGCCGAGCGTGCTTTTGCCCGAACCATTCGGACCCATCAACGCGTGGGTTTCGCCACGGTTGATTGTCAAATTGACACCATTGAGAATCGGCTTGCCTTCGACACTGACACACAAATCTTTGATTGTTAGCGTTTCGCTCATTGTCTCGCTGTTCTACTTTCTCGCTGAATTAACCGGTAATTTTCTGGTGATCGAACACGGGCCATTGATCGACACCCGCGTCGACGTAGCCACTGTGATGAGGCATCGGCAGTTCGTCTTCCAATTTTTCGCCATGCGCGAGGAAGCCGGCCGAACCCTTTCGTTTGGCCAAGCGCTGGCCGTTGATTTTGTCTTGAATCCGCATCAGCCCCTCGAGTAACGATTCAGGGCGCGGTGGGCAGCCCGGCACATACACGTCGACCGGCACCACGAGGTCGACACCTTTCACTACGTGATAACCGTATTTGAAGTAGGGACCACCACCGACCGTGCAAGCACCCATCGCGATCACATACTTAGGATCGGGCATCAAGTTATAGAGCCGTCGTACGCGACTGGACATTTTATAGGTGACCGTGCCAGCGACGATCATTAAATCGGCCTGACGGGGCGTGGCGCGGAAAGCTCCCGCTCCGAACCGATCCATATCAAATCGGCTCGCTCCGGCGGCCATCATTTCGATCGCACAACAGGCAAGACCGAACGTCATCGGCCAAATGCTCGACTGACGTGCCCAGTTAATAGCCTGCTCGACGGTCGTCGTGATGACGTTCTCCTCAAATCGTCCTTCAATCCATGGCTGAGGCATTTTTTGGTTTGTTACTCGCGACAATTTGTTGAAGGAAGGAAGCGACCATCGCCAGTCGGTGGTCTGAGTATTTGATGAATGACGAAGTCTGAATGAAGAGTGACGAGTAAAAATTTGTCATTCGTCATTCGAGCTTCGTCATTCAAACTAGTCGTCCTCTGCCTTGCCGACGGGGGCTAAATTAGCTTTATCGCTTGGTGTGCCCTTCTCGCTCGGTGTGAACGTGCAACACGCCGCCCCTTCGAGTCGACAATCAGTTAACCGCACTCGTTCGCCGAGCATCTCTGAAAACAACATTTTTTCGACGGAGCAGATCGACCGATCGATCTCGGCCAGTTCCGGATAAGGACAGGCCAGTGCCGTCAACACCGGCAATCCACTCGACATGTCAACCTCGAACGGCACGGACCGTTCGCCCATCATGCCAGCAACCGTCGACATTTTCTCGGCAAGGCTGTCTCCTTCGACCTTGCCTGTCCGTTCGGCGAGCCGACTTGCGAGTCGCTTCAGCAAACCGGCCCGAATGGCGCGATCGTCAATCGCTCGCACTTCTGCCCACAAGACAGCCACCAAGTCGTTGTAATTCGTCCCGGCTGCTTCTCTCCCTTTGATCGTAAGCGCGTAGTGGTGTGAGGGTCGCCCACGTCCTTCGTGGACTAGTTTCCGATCAACCAGCCCCTCGGCCATCAATCGATTGAGCCGTTGCCTGACGGCGGTCGCAGTGACCGACAGTGCTTTGCCCAACTCATGAATCGACGCAATCCCGCCACGACGCATGATGTCGATCAGTTCGCGGTCAGTTTCTAGCAGGATTGCGGGCATTGAAACGAATGGAGGATTGGTCGGCTCACTCTCAATTCTACCACTATTGGCAATTTTGACAACCCTATGTGCGTAAATCGGTTTGCCATTCAATAAATCGACTTAAATGATTGCAACTCAATGCTTTATCGACTACAAAGGTCGGCCGTGCGGAACCCCCCAAGGCAGGGGATTGGCAACCATTGAGGGTTTGCGTCGATCCTGTTGCTTGATTTGCTTGCCGATCTTGGGCCGCCCAGTCGGCATCAGTAGCCGTGGCTTTGCTTAGGCGATCACTAAAATCTCAAAGGAGAGCCCTTTCATGTCGGTTGATGGAATAAAGCAAGCGGCAAGCGATGGTTGGGGAAGCCGAATCGGCGTGATTTTGGCAGTCGCTGGTTCGGCCGTTGGACTTGGTAATTTCTTGAGATTCCCCAAAGAGGCCGCTGCGAATGGGGGTGGGGAATTCATGATTCCCTACTTCGTCTCGCTTCTGATCCTCGGTATTCCGCTTTGCTGGGCCGAGTGGACGATGGGACGCTACGGTGGAATGCGGGGATTCAATTCGGCACCCGGAATCTACCGCAAAGTGGGGGGGGGCAAGGTTTCCATGTATTTCGGCGTCGTCGGTCTGATGATGCCGCTTGTCGTTTATATGTACTACGTCCTCATCGAGGCCTGGTGCCTCAGCTATGCGTTGCAGTATCTATCGGGCGATTTGCTGATTGGTAGTGGGGGCCAGATCGATGTGCTTATCTCCGAAGCCGCCGCCAAGAATCCCGACCTTAGCAAGGGCGAGATCGAAAGCCAGGCATTCAATAATTTCTTCTCGCAATTCGTCGGTGAAGAGAAAGACGGGCTTGCGCTTGGCGGCGCTGGTTCCAACTGGCTGTGGGTCATACCGACCGTGTTCTTGTTCAACTTCGTCTTGATCTATCGCGGGATCTCGCGCGGGATCGAACAGTTCTGCCGCGTTGCCATGCCACTCATGGCTGTGCTTGCGATCATTGTTTTGATCCGCGTTCTCACTCTCGGGACACCGAATCCGGCCAACCCCGACGGGAACGTATTGAACGGACTTGGGTTTATGTGGAACCCCAAAGGGGGCGACGGTGAATCATATCTATGGCGTCCAGCGACGTGGCTCGCCGCGGCCGGACAGATTTTCTTTAGTCTGTCGGTTGGCTTCGGCATCATCATCAACTACGCAAGCTATCTCAAAAAAGAAGACGATGTGGTGCTTAGCGGGCTCACTTCCAGCAGCGTCAACGAGTTCTTTGAAGTCTGTCTCGGCGGCCTAATTACCATTCCCGCAGCTTTCATTTTCCTCGGCATTGCTGGCGCAACGACTGGCGGATTTGGGCTCTCATTTGCCGCATTACCCAACGTGTTCGCGCTCATGCCGGGCGGCCAGATTTTCGGATTCCTTTGGTTCTTTATGTTGTTCCTGGCGGCCATCACCAGCAGCGTCTCGATGCTGCAACCAGTCATCGCTTTCCTTGAGGAAGGCTTCGGGCTGAAGCGCCATGCCTCGGTAGCAATTCTCGGTTTGATCTCCGCGATGGGAACGCTGTTTGTGCTCTATTTCTCGAAAGGCCTCACCGCCCTCGATTCTTTTGACTTCTGGGTCGGCACGTTCTTGATCTATGTATTGGCCATGTTTCAAGCGATTCTCTATGGCTGGGTGCTGGGAATTAAGCGAGGTTCCGAAGCGGCCCATGAAGGGGCCAATATGAGGATTCCAACTGTTGTGCAGTACATGCTCAAGTACGTTACGCCCGTTTTCTTGCTGGTCATCTTCGCGGCCTTTTGCTGGAAAGAACTGCCCAGTAAAGCCGAGCTGATTACGACGATCGATGACATTGCCTACGACTCCCTAAGTGCCAACGAGGTTCCTCAGCCGATCATCGCAGCACTAACCAACAACGACGAGACACCACCCGAGATCGTCAACCGTTCGATGACTGTGTCGGCCTTCGGCACCAAGCGTTATTGGCTTTACACAGACGTCGATGCGCCGCCAGCTTATCTCATTCGACCGGCCAGCAAGGCAGACGGGATCGAAGTGGCCCAGTGGAAACCGGGCAAGTTAGCGAGCATCTTTGCCAGCACCGAGGCAACATTATCGATTACCTTCCTGGCAATTCTGGCACTTTTCTTGTTGTTGCTTGTTCACATCGCCGGCAAGCGTTGGGAACGCGATGGCCGCTTTGCTTAATCCAAACCAACAGCGTTCAATGAGGGCAGTATGGTAGAACCACTCAACACTTACGGTCTCCTGACCATGGTCCTGTCGATCACGATCGTGGTTGCGCTCATGATTTTTTGCCTCGTTAAGGTCTTGAAACTGCCACCGGTCGACGGAGTCGACCACTTAAAGGGCCCGCTCGAAATCGACACGGGCGATACCAGCGACGCCGATTAACTAAGCGACAGCCACTTCCCTCGGAAAATAATCCTCGACAATCCCCATGAACTCCAGCGGCGTCACGACTCTCGCCACCCTCGAGCGGAACTCACGCGCGCCGCGTCGCCCTTGGGCGTAACAGCAGGCGTACTTTCGCATCAGTACCGTCCCCTTTTCGTCGCCAAACCGGTCGCAGACGAGCCGGTAATGATGCAGCAGCAGTCGTCGTTCTTCTTCAAGCGTCGGATCACTCGGAATTGGTTCGCCTCGCAATGCCGCGGCCGCTTGTTGAAATAGCCACGGTTTATTGAGACTCGCCCGGGCGATCATCACGCCGTCGACGTTGTAGCGGCGGAAAGCGTCGACCACGCGCTCGGCCGAGTCGAGGTCGCCGTTGCCGATCAGCGGAATCTTCTTGAGCACCGGCTTGATCTGACTAATCAGGTCCCAATCGGCCGAGCCACGGAACATGTCGGCCGCCGTGCGACCGTGCACTGTGAGCGCCGCCGCGCCGGCTCCTTCAACGACTTGCGCCACGTCGCGAATGTTGATCTTGTCGCGCGAACAACCGAGCCGCGTCTTCGCCGTCACCGGCGTCGGGTAACACGCTCTCACAACCTGTTCGATGATCCGCCCCATGCGATCGGGGTCGCGAAGCAGGTAACTGCCGCTGTGGGCCTTTTCGGTCACTTGCCGCACCGGGCAGCCAAAGTTGATGTCGACAATACTTACCTTGTACTCATGGGCGAGTCGCGCCCCCACGCGAGCGAGCACCTCGGGCTCGTTGTCCCACATCTGAACCGCCAACGGACGTGGTTCGTCTTTCACTCCCCACAGTCGCTCGGGGTGGGTCGCTTCTTGTTGGTCAAGCCAATCGAAGCCACGTGCGCTCACCATCTCCGTCGCCAACAGTCCGGCTCCGCCGAACTCACGAACGATGTGACGAAACGCATAGTTGGTGAACCCCGCCATCGGCGCCTGTAGGATCGGTGGATCGATACAAACATCGCCAATCCATAACGGGGCAACTTTCGGCAGTCGGTCATCGAGCAATTCAGTCATGCCATCATTCTAAGCGGTATTGTAGAATAGTCACGACCGGCGATAATAGCGGCTACATCGCAACGGACGACTTCAGATTCACGGAGAGAAACCATGCCCCGCAACAAGAGCTTTAACAGTGTCACCACCGCCATCGGCGACACGCCGATGATTCGCATCAACCGACTCATTCCACCTGGCCACGCGACCGTCTTCGCAAAGTGCGAGTTCTTCCAACCGCTCAACAGCGTAAAAGACCGCATCGGCGTCGCGATGATCGAACAGGGCGAACGCGATGGACACATCAATGCCGAAACTCACATCGTCGAACCAACCAGCGGCAACACGGGCATCGCCCTCGCTTTCGTTTGTGCCGCGAAGGGCTATAAACTCACCCTCACAATGCCCGAGAGCATGTCGACCGAACGCCGCGTCCTGCTCCGCGCGATGGGGGCGAACCTCGTGCTGACCCCGGCTACCGACGGCATGAAAGGGGCTATTGCCAAAGCGAGCGAAATCGTCGACGAGTCCGACAATGCCTGGATGCCCCAGCAATTTGAGAATCCAGCCAACCCAGCGATCCACGAAAAAACCACCGGTCCCGAGATCTGGGAAGATTCGGGGCACGACATCGACGCGATTGTCGCCGGCGTCGGTACCGGCGGCACTATCACTGGCTCGTCGCGATTCCTCAAAACGAAGAACCCAAACTTCAAAGCCATCGCTATCGAACCGACCGACTCGCCCGTTATTTCTGGCGGCAAACCTGGTCCGCACAAGATCCAGGGCATTGGCGCTGGCTTCATTCCGGGCAACCTCGATACGTCGCTGGTCGACGAAGTGATGACAGTAAGCAACGAAGAGGCCTTTCAATGGGCCCGACGACTCGCGCGCGAAGAGGGCATCATGGCGGGCATCTCGAGCGGAGCCAACATGTGCGCCGCCGCCAAAGTCGCCGCTCGACCCGAAATGGCCGGCAAGCGAATCGTCACGATCATGTGCAGCCTCGGCGAACGCTATCTGTCGACTCCGTTGTTTGAAGGTTTGGTTGGCTGACAAACGCCAAACCGGCGAGCCGCAAGCGTCAGCGCCCGGAGTTCCTGACGTGGCAATCGGCTTACTCCGGGCGCTGACGCTTACGGCTCGCCTTCGTTAATTCTTGTTAGATTCTGCTGCATCTTGGTCGACTCCCTACGTGCTTGTTACAATCCTGAGAGCAAGACCAAACCCAGCAGGACAACTCTTGACGCAAACCGCCACCCGACCACGACTCCCCGAATGGCTCCGTCGCCAGCCACCGATGGGGCTCGAACTCCCTCAGTTCAACGCCACGCGGGGAGCCATCGACGAGGGGGCGCTTCACACAGTCTGCGAAGAAGCCAAGTGCCCCAACATCCACGACTGCTGGGGACGCGGGACCGCGACGTTCATGATCGCTGGTAAGGAGTGTACCCGTGGCTGTCGATTCTGTTCGGTACAAACGCTCAAGGCCCCCCCGCTGCCTCCGGCCGACGAACCCGAGCATCTGGCTGAGGCCGTTGCGCGGATGAAGCTCGACCACGCGGTCATCACTGTCGTCGACCGCGACGATCTTGCTGATGGCGGAGCGAGTCACTATCGCAAGTGTATTATCGCCGTGCACGAGCGTTGTCCTGACGTAACAATCGAATTGCTATCGAGTGATTTGGGTGGTAATTGGAACGCGCTCGAGATGCTTCTCGATGAATTGCCGCTCGAGGTTTTCGCTCATAATGTCGAGTGCGTCGAGCGCATTGAGGGCAAAGTCCGCGATCCCCGGGCGTCGTTCGCGCTGAGCATCGAAGTGCTGAAGCAGGCTCGACGCCTGCGCCCCACTATCGTCACCAAAAGCAGTCTCATGGTAGGCCTCGGCGAGACCGATGCCGAAATCACTGCCGCCATGCACGAGCTTCGCGAAGCCGATGTCGACCTCGTGACTCTGGGCCAGTACCTGGCCCCCGGTCGCCCAGGCGAGCGCTTTCTGCCCGTCGACCGCTACGTCACCCCTGCTCAGTTCGACGCCTGGGCCGACGAAGCCAGTGCGATGGGTTTCAAAGGGGTCGCCTCGGGCCCGCTCGTGCGAAGCTCGTTTCGGGCAGGTGAGTTGCTCGCCGAAGCCCGTGGTCGTTGAGCTTTCAGCAGTCAGCTATCCGCCAGATCAGGCTCGCTTCGCTCGCAAGCGCGACTTTTTCTTTCGCTCGCAGAAAGCTGACTGCTGACTGCTGATAGCCCCCTTCGCGTTTTGATCGTTTTGATCGCATACTGCGAAACACGATTCGCGCGTTCAAAACCCCCTTCCGCCAAATCTCGCTAATTCGCAAATACCCCTTGTCTTGCAGTCGATTGCCATTGGGAGGGCAAGTCCCAGCACCTGAGTTTTGAACGACCAATCGAATCAAAACGTTCAAAACCCTTTTGAGCGAGCTCCACAAAGACCGATTGCCAACACTCCGCAGCGTCACCACGCAACCGAAGTGGCCGAAGTGGCAACACTTCGGACCCTCGCTCTTCGGCCCCCGAATTCTTGCGAATCCGGCTACGTTTCTCTCTCTAGGTTCTATCACACCGCGTGGCATATTGCGACGACGATTATTGGCCGGTTTGAAAGAATTGTCACGCCGACGTTGCCTTGCTCCAAGGCGATGAGTTGGCGTCTCTCACGGCCGTCACAGGCCCGCGGAGAGTCTTGGCGACTTCTGCTATGAGAATTCGAGAAACAGTCCACGCCCGCCGTCAATCTCCCGAACTCGCAACCCACACCACCGTTCTCCGTTCAACCCTCCGAACAACTCCTTCGCCCGTAACAAATGCCGCTCGGCCCCCGCCGCGTTCCCCTCGGCCAGCTTCACACGCGAGGCGGCCAGTTTGATGAGACCTTTCAAGAAGTCGGCAATCGGCCCCCGTCGCCCGGCGGCGTGCCAGAGCGTTTCCCACGCTTCGTGGGCCTCCCAGTGGTAGCCGTGGTTGTAGAGGTCAACGCCCCATAGGTAATGCGGACACAAACGCCAGTTCTCTTCGGGCAGCGGCACCAGCGGGGCGTCGATGGCAAGCTGCGCGTCGGTCGGCCGCGCGGTTTGGCCGGGGATGTAAGTGTCCGTGGGAAATGGGTAATTGGTGTAGCGCATTTTCTTAACCGCAGTGATCGCTGAGAACGCAGAGAGAGGAACACTAATCCCCGCTAATCCGCGCTTACGTCGCCTACTGGGTTGAAACGACGACTGGTTGCCAGAATCGACTTGCCTTAGTTGGTTAATTGGGTTCCGGGTACAAATTGAAAGCAAAACGAGTCAATGCTCCCAGTCATCGACAATCACGAGTGTCGATCGATGTTCCAGCTCACATCTCTGCGCTCTCCGTGTCCTCTGCGGTTAATCAAATCCCCAAGTTA
>JBGSRO010000181.1:0-15643 GCA_041737535.1 Pirellulales bacterium
CTACCGCCGCATTCTGGTGCGGTGGGAAAAGAAGGCCAAAAACTACGAAGCCTTGTTGCATCTCGTCTTCGCTCACATCCTGTGGCGGAATTCTTGAGGTTCTGGGATAGGTTCTAAGTGTAACCAATCCCGCCCCGCGACCAATCCGCAACAATGTCGTCGGCTTTGTTGCTCGTGAACGTAGTGTAACCAATCCCGCCCCGCGACCAATCCGCAACGCAGACGATATCGTTGCCATTGATCGTGAGAGTGTAACCAATCCCGCCCCGCGACCAATCCGCAACACTAATTCAACAACTTGTTCTGGCGACTCAAGTGTAACCAATCCCGCCCCGCGACCAATCCGCAACTTCCAAACCCATCGAATTCGATGGGAATAGAGTGTTACCAATCCCGTCCTGCAACTAAGAAAACGATGATCGACGCGAAAGTTGAAGCGTTAAACCAAGCGGGCCATCGCCGGCAGATCACGAACAATTATCCCCGAGTGGGTTCGAACCACTAACCTTCGGCTTCGGAGAATTTTTCTAGCAGGGTCGAAAACCGGCGTTTTCCCCTTGTTTTTCAGAGTTTATCGCCACGCCGAGTCCATTGCAACGGTTTTCACCCAATTGCACTATTTCCCGACGATTTTCGGTATTGGAAACTCGCAAGACGGTAAATACCGTTTTGCACTTTGGCATTTGTAGCCACGGCTACAACTTGACTAAACGCGACGTTGCGTGCAATCGCTCCTCCTTTTGTTACGAATTTTGCGATGGTGACGAAGTTCCTCAGCCGATGCCGCGCATCTACGCGATATCACTTGCCGAACGGAGACTGAAATGACAAGAGTAAGTCCTCTCCGATGAGTGTCAGAGCGAGCGTTTCCAGTTTCTCGTGCGAAGTAAATGCGATTAGCGCATCGGATTGAATCGATCGACTTCTTCACTTCAGAGGGGATCTTACGCTCGTTCCCGTGGCAGCGAACACCGCGAGCTCACAAGTGCGGTCGGCCTCGACGAGCGAGTCGTCCGACCGGGTGTTGCTCGCCCATTGCCAATTGCAACGCAATCGATGCGTGTTCGGCTTGTTGGCAGCACCTGTAGGTGTACTTGTTGAAAACTCTCACGCTTCAGCATCAGCAACCAAGCAACGTTCGATCAAGTCGTCACTGCAATCGACATCGAACAAGTTGTGGAATCTAACCAGCTGTTCGGCCGTTAATGGTGAAAGTCGATACTTGCTACCATCCATCGCACCATCTGGGTCGAGTGCCAGTACCGACAAGATAATGCCCGGATTTGGGCGAGCATGTTGTTCGACCAGCACGCAGAGGTCGTTGACGAGCGACTCCACTTTATCGGCTACTGCCTCCAATTGCCCTTCGTTCGCTTGATCGAAGGACTCTTGCAACGTGCGCAGGTCAGCGAGCCTTTCTTGGATTTCTGCCGGAAGGCACAAATCGATCTGCTTGCAGGTAGAGACGACAGCCATTTGCCAGGTAGCCTGTGGCAGGAAATCGCCGGGACGTCGGACAATCGGCTGCAGTAGAGAAAGAGGCGTCTCGGAGCGGTGAGGCAAGTCATTTGAGCAAAGCCCCGTAATCGCGGGCGGGTTCTCCCGCCGCCACGACCCGTAAGCATCCTCCCTCAGTACGGGAGGGGTTTGTGTCTCCGACTGAAGTGCAAACACGTCGGGCCGATAGAGTCCCTCCTCGATCGTTTGTCCACATTCAAACCAGCGTCGGACATCGACGATTGAGGTAAGGTGTTTTGCTAGCTGGCCGAGACCTTGCCCCAAATACCGATCATAGTAGCTCTGTAGTTTATTGCGTAGTGCTTCTTCGTCTTGCTGGTCACGGTAGTCATTGCTCAGCTCACAAAACTCCTCGGCCTCGTGTTCTGACTTGTCCGCAGCGATGAGACTTTGACACGATTTCTGGATTACCTCGCGAGGATCGAGTGTGGTCTGCGCAGAGATCCGTGTACAGGTCAACAATTCGTTTATCTGGTCGAATGTATTGACGACTGCTTGGTGGTAAGCTTCGCGAGTGGGAGGCTGAGAATTCCCCGTGATATTACTGAGCCGATCATGATCGACATAGTCTCGATGTGTCAGAAACCAACGCAGTCGGGCAAATCGACGACCGATCTCAAAGTAGGCAAATTGCGGCGGGCTGTGCCGGTCAGCGTCTGGGGCTGTTTGTGGGGGAATGAAATCCAGCATTGCTTCGCTTGGCTAGTTCGGGTTGATGACGAAATCTGGAGCGCCGGGTTGTTTCTCCCAACTGATTGCAGCCGAAAAATCTTCACAAGTCAACCAGTTCTCGCTGCCGGCGTCGAGTCGTTTGATCTGCGGATTCGTTTCAACAGGTTGCTTTGCTTCCGCGCTAGCGCAAAACACGTCAGCTACGAGATTTCGCCGACTGTCCTCACGAGCCACACGGTCGATACTTGCATCCATCTGCTGCACCACTCCAATCGCCGCAGAACAAGAGTCGCCGATATCTAAAGAAAAGTGACGATTACTAATCTCTGTAGCCTCGAAACAAGTACGGAACCGCCGGTGCAACAAGGTACACCGACGGCCCAGCGACTATGCCTCAAACTCCCACCACCAACTCCCCCGCTAGCAGATTCAGCGAAACATCACCCTCCACCCCCTGCCCCCGCAGCCACCTCACAAACCCGGCCACCATGAGCCCCGCTGCGATGCTCGCCGTGTAGAGCGTGCCGGCAGTACCGCAACTGCCACGCTGCGCTTCGTGAGCCGCGAAGAGCGATTGGCCATACTGCTTCCGGCCCCTTTCATCGGTGGCCGTGAGCACACGAAGCACCTCCCCCCGCATCCGCCCGTCGCACCAGAACTCGGAGCGAACCTGTTCGCGTCGCCAGATGGCGGCCCGCGTAGCGATCGAATCGACGCAGCAGAAGACGACCGGTGCCGTGACGAGCTTCGGACGATAACATTCGGCGATCGCTTCAACGCTGATCTCGGGATCGATCGCCGCAATCGCTCGAGCGGTCGCCGTCACTTTGGCTTCGCCCACATCGCCGATGAGATAGCCCTGCGTGGTACGGTTGGTGTGCTCAACCGTGTCGTGATCGATCAGCTGCATACGCGTGACACCGAGTGCCGCAAGCTGCAGCGCCACTTGTCGGCCGATCGCACCGACACCGATTACGGCGACTGACAGATCCGCTAGCCGGTCGCGTGGCACCAGCTCAGACTGCCGTGTAAATCGGTCTTCTTGAGCCCCCAGGTTACCACTCGGCATGTTGTAGCCCCCTTTCTGGCATTCGTAGCGAATCGTCGTTGACGACCGGCTCCCACACCCAGGCATCGAAATCATCCCAATCACTGCTCACCCGTTTGGGAGTATGTCGCTCGCGAACCGGCAACCTTACCGACGCGTCGTACTCGGCCTGCCACGCGCCATGATCGGCCGCCGCGAATTCGCACTGCCAATCGATCTCGACTCCCAGCCGCACTTGGCACTTGGGGTTCGTGCCAATCTGCAGCCGTGCGTACGACCGATCGCGCTTCGCCAGAATAAACATCACCGACCAGTCGCAGCCGCCAAACACCCGTTCAAACGTCTCTTCATCAACAGCGCTCGGCTGAGCCGAACTCCCCGGATGCGTATGGAGCCAAATCCTCCCGAACTCGGCCGGATGACGGCCCGCATCGACTTGCTGATCGAACAACTCGGCAATGGCCGTGTCATCGAACGCCACATCGGCCCAGTCGGCCGACTGTTTGACGACGAGCAAGTCTTCGACGCGCAGCGGATCAGCGAGCGACGAGAGCCCCATGGCGGCAATCTCGGTCGGTCCCGCATCACGCAGATAGACAAGCTTCGCCCAACTGGCTGGTGTGAACACCAGCGGGGGAATCATCTTGTTGCGCCTCGTCCTCTTGTTTCTCGTTAATACACGCATGGCAGGTTCCTTCGGTATGGCAATCACTGCAGCAGCTTTGGCCGCAGTCGTGGCAGTTGGTAATACAGTCTTCGCAAGAACTCACTTCACACTGTTCGCAGCACGAGACACACCTGTCGCAGTACAGGTCGGCACACCCGTGGCAGATTGAGCCACAGTCGTCACAGAGCCAATCGCTGCACTCGTGGCAGTAGCTCGAATCGTTGGCGGCGGTTGCTTCGTTACACTGTTGACAACGAATACCGCCCCATTCATCAAGCGAGACGTAGGCGCTTTCGTGGTTATAGGTCTCCAGGATCGAGCGGATGATCAGCAAGAAGTCGAACAGCCGCCCCTGCTGCGTCGCCCGATCGAGGGCATAGCCGCCATTCCCTTCGCACAGATGGCCCCCCGAGACGTGGGGATGAGAGGTTGATCCATCGTGGGTGTACTGGTTGTCGACCGGCTCGATCCGATATGAAAAATTGTCGCGCGAGAGACTCTGCCACGATACGACAATCCGGAACTCTCCGAGCGAGGTCCCGTCGAGTGTGATCGGCTCGGTCTGGACCGACAGCGTTTTTCGGGTGAAGTCGGGGGTGACATCGGCAAACTCACCCGAGAGTGCCGCCACATCCTCGTAGACTTCGCGGTAGGAGCATTCGGGCGGCGGCTCGTCAGCCGCCAGTCGATTCCGCATTGTGCCAAGGTTGGCGACGAGTGCATCGATTGCCTGAATGGCGGCCGCGTCACAGTGACGCCGAGCAACGGGCCAGTGGCGAATAATCGCCTGTTGCCGCCTGCCGAGGATTTTTTGGAGTTGTCGCCACTCGTTTTCGGGCAATTCAATCGCTGGCGGATAGCCGGGCTTGGCGAGCCGCTGATGGAGCTCTCGTGCGGTTCTGATCAACAGCCGCTGGGTGATCGCCATTGGTGGGGTTCCTTACGAGGTTGCGAAGTAGAACAGACCAGCCGCCCGCCCGTTAAGTCGAGCAGGCGACTGGCACACACCTGGCGCTACGCGCGAGCGCCTTCGATCTTGGTGGGGGTGAAACTCACGCGGTCTCCTTCTCGGAGGATCTGATCACTGGGCGCCGGCTGGCGATTGACGCGAATCAGGTAGTTACCCGGATTGGGGTCTTTGACCCGTTGGGTGAAGAGCTGGCCGACAGTGGTCTCGGGGGCGAGGCTGATGTAATCGGCGAAACCGCCGCCGTCGTTGTTGATGTAGAGAACTTGCATGGTTGTGATTGGGGGTTAGGGGTCGAGGTGCGGGGAGGTTTGGGGCTAAGCCAGTAGGGCGACTTGCCGCTCGGCTTGGGCTTCGTCCCAGTCGAGGTAGCAATCGAGCGGGTCGCGTAGATCGAATTCGTAGTCACTCGGCTGTGGGTCGAAGTTGGTTTCGAATGGATCGGCCAAACTAAAGCCTTGGCGATCGATCGTACGACGACTTTCGCCGGTGGCCTGAGCAACAAGCTCGTTGAGTTCACGTTGTGACATGGTGTCGGGTTCCTTGGGGTTAAGTAACAGCGCACGAAAAAAGGCGTGCCACCGTGGCACGCCCCTGTGAAGAGTTGTCAGTTAAGAGTTGTCAGTCGTCAGTAATCAGTCTTAGCCTCCCTGCTCCCTGCTTCACAGAGCCAGTGTTCGTCGAGCCAGTTGGTTTCGGCGGCAAGGGCTTCGCTCCGTGTTACAAACGGTCCCAGGAGTGGGCCGTGAACAGGGCCAAGATCGGCCCACCATTGGCCCACTTCGTCAGGCTCGACATGCGAGGCACGTTCGATTCGCAAGCGGCCAAGTTGCTGAAGACAGATCGCTTCGTCGTAAACACAGCGGATAGTGCCCGCTGCTGCAATGATTAACTTGATCTCGGAATCGCTCCCTTCTTGATTAGCTATCACGTGGTTGGCGAAGAATGTTGCGGCGGGGTCGGTCAACCAGTAACACGTCGAGTTGCCGCCTGACATCGGTGAGTTGCTCGGCCGTTTCGCTGCGGAGTGTGTGGCTCTCGCGAAGTTGTCGTGGTTCGACACCCCGCAACAGGCCTTGCGCATCGCTCACCAGTTGCTGCAGTTCGCTACTCGAACCGATTTCGAGCCGACGAAACCGCTCGAAGAACGTGTGCAGATTGTCGACCGCCGAGTCGCGAAAGACTTTTGGTCGGCCGTCGTCGGCGCCGGCCAGCCGTTCGCAGAGGTGACTCACGAGATTCTGAAACTCATCGAGAAACGCCTGTTCCGCTAGCTGCACCGCTTCGTCGAACTGCGCCTGCACGCGGCGGCATTCGCGGTCGTAGAGTTCGGGTTGCAGTTGCCGGAGGTAACTCGGCGGTTCCACACTCGGAAAATCCCACTCGATGGCGAACTCTTCGATCAGTGAACTCGGATAGTCTTCTGTTTTGAAGAGCTGCCCCAGTCGCTCGCGGGCCGCTTGCCGAAGTTCTTCGTAGTCGTGTTCGAGCTCGATTACCGCTTCGCGGAGCTGTTCACGAAATTGCTGCATCCGGGCGTCGAACGGGTCGAGGTCTTCGTGCTTGAGCAGGCGGATGCCCGGCTCGGGGAACGGCAGCGTCATGCCTTTCCAGAGATTGGTGGCCTGATTCTTGATGCTGGTGACCGCTCGGAAAGCCGGGTGCCTGGTATCGAAGAGTTTTTTGCTGGCAGCGACATAGTCACTGCTGGCGTCGAAGGCGCTGGCCGCTTGTTGCTTCTGTTCACGATTGAGGCTGCGGCGGACGCCGAGCCAGTGGAAGTTGAGTCGCACGCCGAGCATGCGTTGGCGAAGTTGCTGCGCGGCCTGGGTAGTCGGTGCCGTGATCGTTTGGGTCATAGGCGATTCCTTTGGTTTAGGTTGTTCGGTTTAGCTCGCCTCCTTCAGTTGGCAGAAGGTCGAGGTGGCCGAGTATTGCCACGAGTTCGCAGCAGATGTCGGTGCACGACCATTCTTTGTCGATGTCCCATTGTGGGGGTTCCGTGTGGTCGTCGAGATAGAGCAGCTGCTGCACGCGGCTCGCGATGGTCACGAGTTGGTCACGGGAAAGTTGAGCGGGATCGACGGGAGCGGTCGACGAATAGAGAGTTTCGTCGCTGGAAGTTTGACTGTCGACGGCTTGTAAGGCCCGTCCAATGTCGGTGCCGCTGAGCTCCGATAGCAGTTGTGCTGGGAACTCAGAAACCTAGGCTGGGCCGCAGCCCGGCAGGTCAAGTTGTGCGAGCACATCCGCATCGCAATCTTGTACGTCCCAGTCAATGAGAATGATGTCGGCACCTGGCGGTGAGGCGTAGACGCCTTGGACCGTACCGCCGTGAACGCTGATGATGATTTGCAATAAGGGTCCTTTCGGTTTGCAGGGGGGGGGCTGGCTTTACAGAGCGGGCGCAACGAGACGGATGAGTGGCGCACCAAATCTTGCTGTCACGATGAATAGGCAGAAGCCTTCGGCGTGTCTGGCCGAGGTAGGGTCCACTCGTGTCGAAGTGACTCAGGACACGCCCTCATTTGTCGTATGGGTAGAGCCAGTCTGGCGCTCGAATGCCAAAGACGTGGGCGCCCTCAATTTGATGCCGTCGCTGCAGAGGTCTTCCTCACCGCCCTCAGTTTAGGCGGAGCCTTCGGAACAGCGGGTGGTCCAACTTGAACACTTTGACGAACCTTAAAATCACGTTGGTCAGCGGCACCGCAGCATCTTCGAACTTGACTTTTAGATTTGGCTTACTTGAGCTGATCAATCGCCATATTGCCCTTAGATCAAGGGTGTTTTGCCTGACCGATTGCTACTGTCGATACGCCGCTGCGCTTTTTGGCTTGCGTCTTAGTTTGGCGTTCTCTCGAAACCCTCAGTTGGGCGTGCGTACTGAAGTTCTCGCTACCACTGATACCCACCTAAACGACGAGGCTTCTCGAGTTCATCGAGCAAACAGCGATTTGGTTCCGCTAGATTGACGTTTAGGATGCTCTTGATCAGAGCACGTTAACCCGCGTTCGGTAGGGAGAATCAGATCCGCCGCGAGTCTACAATCGCGTCACCAGCAGAAACAGCAGAAACTACACCGGTGCCATGCGTTGTCCTTAAGTTGGACTCTTGGTAGAAGCCGAGTCATTGTCGCGGTAACGCCGCTGACTGAGCGACCCACGACGAGCAAACAGGCTCTTGGGAACAATATCGAATGCGCTCCGCAGGTTCCTGATTAGACCCGTATCGGATTCGGATAGGCTCAATTTCGCATAACTCACTTGCGATCGCACCGCCATCGGTTATTTTGCAAACGTCCACCGCCATTTTTACCGACCGGTCGCCTACTTGAATCCTAGTCATCTTCTCGCCGTATCCGGATTGCCACGGTCAGGAACTTCGCTGTTGATGCAAATGCTGCATGCGGGCGGGGTTCCCCTCTGCACGGATGCTGCTCGGCAACCAGACTCTAACAATCCACGAGGATATTTCGAATGCGAAGCTGTCAAGTCGTTGGCAAAAGACACTAGTTGGCTGTGGGGTGAGCTAGGGAAAGCTATCAAAATAGTAGTTCCGCTAATCGACTTCGTACCGAGCGAACTGCCGGCGCGCGTACTGCTAGTGACACGCGATCTGGTCGAAGTCACCATGTCGCAGGCGACAATGATAGCGAGCCAAACGCGAACTGGCGCGGCGCTATCTGACGAACGGCTTCGAACCGTGCTGGCTCAACAACTCGAGCGATCGCGGCAAAGACTGCGGCAGCGATCAAACGTTAGTTTGCTCGAGATAGAGTATGCCAAGTTGATCGAGTGTCCGCTCGCCACCGCCGAAGACATCGTGGAGTTCCTCGCCCGAGACCTCGATACCGCGAAGATGGCGGCGGTCATCGACCCGTCGCTTTACCGCAATCGCGTGTGATTGCAGCTCATGGTGTTTGGACAACCTCGCCGCCTCGTGCTGACGACAACGCCTTGAAGATAGGCACTTCGATGTCGCGGTTGAGTGACTGTACCGATCCGTCGGCGTTGCAGAATATTACGACTGAGGTGTGCAACGAGCCGAAGTACGACCATTTTGTATCGTACTTCGGCGACGTGCCACTGGGGGCCGTGAGGGTCTCCCGCGATACGTCGAGCCCGAGATACGTCGGCAGGATACAAGTGCCAACCCACGCCACTCCCTGCGAAAATCCTCCCGTCGACGCTCCGGTTACATCATCAGTCAAGCCGGCACCTATCGTTCCGGGTGCCTCGCCGAACATGAGTGTGTTGGAGGTACCGTCAGTGATTCGTCCGGTTCGCGTTTTCGACCGAATGCTGAAAACACCAAGCAAGTTCTTGTCGACGCTCCAAATGGTTCCATCCGGCGCTTGCACTCGAGTTTGCGGTCCAACTTCTCCATACACACCCCACACACCCTGGTAATGCGTCAGGCCAAGCACCGCGCCGGTGCTAGCGGGCCAACGAGCAGAGCTTTGGACATAGTTGGAGCCAGATGCGGACTCAAACGTAGCGATGGGAACAGGGGTCGTCGAGCGCACGTTGTCCTTCACATAGACCTTGTCAATGACCGCGTCGACTGGTGCTTCGGACGGAGCCGACGGGCATTGCAACACCGAAATGGTGCTCTGTGCAGCGGTCCAAGCATTCACGTTGGTCCAATAATTGCGGTCGTATTGGTCAGCGCCAATTGTGTAGCCATCCGTTAGCCGATCGGCCACGGCGGTGGCTTCGACGTAAGGAAGCAACTGTGCGAAAACGCCGACCCACTGGTTAAAGAGGGGAGTCCCATTTGCGCCGGTTCCTTCGACGTTGGCATTTGGCAAATCGTATCGCCTGCTGCCAAGAAAACCGGGCGGATAGTGTTTATGAGTCGATTCGTAATTGAGTGCAGCTATACCAAGTTGCTTCAGATTGTTTTGACATGCCGAGCGGCGAGCCGCTTCTCTCGCGGCTTGCACGGCAGGCAGCAGCAATGCCACAAGAATCCCGATGATGGCAATAACGACAAGTAACTCGACAAGCGTAAAACCACGCAGATTCATCTGACTGCTCCGGCTACGGGGGGCGGGACCTGACATGTCTAACCTTCCATTCTCTCGGAAGGGTCGGGTAGAGGTGCAGGATTCTCTGGCACTTGATTCTGGTCGTTCGATCCACAACCGGTTACGAAACTTGCCATGACCAACGCGGCAATGAATCGTCTGATTTGGATCAGTCGAGGCTTTCGCATGATGTATTTCACCGGATTACAAATACAGGGATGTCTCAGGCCCCTTCAAGAAAGGAGCTGCTTTCCTCGGAGTTCGGCGATCATTGCTTTCTCCGTTTCGCCAAGTTGCCGGTAAGCCCTTGCCATCAACACGTGAGCGGCCGTCAAACGGGGCGCTTGCTTGATACAGACTTCGAGAGCTTCGATGGCACCCTGAATGTCGCCGAGTGCCAGTCGGGCTTTGCCAATCGTGTAATGGGCACGAGGAAAATGATATGTCAACTCCACTGCCGCAATCGCGTGATCAAGCGCCGATTCGACGGCACCAATCTCGATTTGTGCCCGAGCAAGTCCTTCGAGGGCAACAGGGCTTTCGGGATCAATTTCCAGCGCGGTGGTGAAGGCTCTCGCCGAGTCTTGATACCGCTTGACAGAATAGTAGACGCTGCCCAGTTTGTTTTGGAGCCCAGGCAGTCGGGCATCGACTCGAGCGACCCGCTCGAAGCGTTCGAGCGCGAGTTCCCGATTTCCTTCGGCCAGCTCGATGATTCCCAGCATCATTTCTCGGCGCATGAGACTCTCGTTGCCGTCGCCGAGCGATTCGAGTACCGCGCGGGCATCATCGCGTCGGCCGGTCGCGAGATAACAGTTTGCCAACAGCAACTGGGCCGTTGTCGACGATTCCACAAATTCGCGAGTCTCTTCGAGCACTTTCAGAGCGCGACCGAAGTCGCCAGCGTCGGCCAGAGATTGGGCTAGCGTGAGGTTGTTTTGCCCGATTGTATTTGCCGCGGCCTTGTCGGCATCTTCGCTGGGCGCTTCGATGTAGCCGAGAGCCGCCAATTGTTGCATTGCCTCGCGTGCCTCGACCGGGTCGATCCGCGTTTCGGGGGGGTGCATGCCCGCGTCGCCATCGATTTCCTCCCACGACTCAATTCGCGGCAGGGGTTCGCCCATCGTCATGATTTCGGCCAGGACTCGGCCGGGCATATCGTAGGCCGCTGGCAACCCGAAAAGTTGAAGTACGGTCGGCGCGATGTCGAGCAGCGACGCGCCAAACAGTCGCGACTCCCCCTGGATTCCTGGGCCCGCAGTTGCCAGCATGCCGAATGGGCGATGCCACTCGACGGGACCCGCTTTGCCCGGACGTGGATCGGGGCGCAGATGATTGTTGTAGTAGCCGTGGTCTGACATCACGATGACTGTGGTGTCGTCGCCAGCGAGCGCGAGGAGCGACTGCAGCATCATGTCGTGAAATCGATAAATGCCGACCATACATTGGTGGTAAGCGTCGAAGTCGGCTTGGCTCACTTGATCCATCTTCGGGGTATGAAACTCCATGAACTCGTGGCCGAAGCGATCAACGCCTTCGTAGTAGACGGCAGTGAAGTCCCAGTCGTCACGTGCCATCAAGTGCGTTGCGACAGCATGTATCGTCGATGTCTGTGCAAGGAGCTGACGCAGCTTGCCAACCCTTTGGCCCGGTTTATCGATCAAGTCGGCCGCCTGGGGTACGAACGGGAGGATGGCTGAGGCATCGATTTCCCGGGGCCGCACGCGCAGTTCCGCCAACTCATCGGTCATTGCAGCCGGATGGACCGAACCGCAAACCGGTGGAGTGATGCCCTCGTCTGTCGGCTGGAACACTTCAAGCTGATTCGAAACCATGACACCGTTGATTGGCTCGGCCGGGTGCGAGGCATACCAACCAACAACGTTACTTCTCAGCCCGCACTGAGTCAGGATATTCCAGAGTGCTTTGCAGCGTCGCGACGTGCTGCTACTTGGCCGAATACCGCCGAGGTCGGGATCAGGCTCGGTGAAGCCGAGAACACCGTGTTGGTCGGCGCGCTTGCCGGTGGCAATGCTGTTCCATAGCATGGGCGACAGCATCGGTTGCAAGCTCGCCAGATTGCCCCAAGCGCCGCGCTGCATCAGTGCCGCCAGCGTCGGCATGAGCCCCTGCTCGATCAAGGGAAAAATCATCTGCCAATCGGCGGCATCCCACCCTACCAGCACGACGCGACGGGGGGCATTCTCGTGCTTGTGTCGAACGATTGTCACGCGTTCGGTTGCTCCGATCGGCGACGCAACATCGCCAAGCCCAAAGCCCCGGCGGCCAACAAGCCGAGAGTGCCAGGCTCGGGTACAGCCGCGGCCCCCCCCGATTGCGAGCTTAGCGAGGCGGGCGGGTTGCCGAAGTTCGCACGCCATACTTGGTAGTCATTGCCGTCGATTCCGTCTACCCCGTCTCCATTTCCGCCGATCGCGTCATCGGTCGGGGCTCCCAGGTTGTCGCGCCATACGGTGTAGTCGGCTGCATCGACAAAGCCATCGCCGTTGAAGTCACCTAGGTTCGTTACGCTACCGATGTCGCCGGCGAGTATGCCGGTCTGTGGCGTGCTGTTGTAGGCCCAATCGTTGATGACGAAGATGCCTGCCGCATTGTCGATCGTGACTCGCACCCAGCCGTAGTGCAAGTTCTCTGGCAAGGCGCCCCCGATTGCAAAGCTCAGCCCAATGAACGCTCCCTGAACGTTGTTGAACTCAGCATTGGGGTTGGCGAATCCGTATGCGAGCGATCCTTGGAATGGCCCACTGCCGGTCGTCGTCGCGTCAATCAGGTCGCCTTGCTGCAGTGCCGAGGCGTAGCTAAGTCCAAGGGAAAAGCCAACCATTCTGCCGGGAGCAAAGTTGACCAATGCTCCCTGATAGTTGCCCCCGAGGAACACGTAGTTTTTGAGCAATAGATCGCCGTAGGCATCGCCGTCCAGGTTCAGATTTTGTGACGCGAACTGCGCAATCGCGACATCTTGCGGCCCAGAGTAAATTACTTCGGCCTGGCTGCCTGCCGAGATGCCTGTCGCAGCCGCGGCGGTACTGTACGCGAGCAGTCGGCGGCTTCGCTTAGTGGGTTGCTTGCAATTGATGCACGACGATTCGAACATGATTTTCGTAAGGTTACGGCAACGCGGTCACCGATCGGCCGAAGCGTTTTGCCAAATGAAGCGGGCGGTCAATTCGTAACGTAGGGTAAGGCGATGCGAATCGCTTCGCATCGCCTCGTGTCGTCGTTGTCATTCGCTGTGTTGCTGTTCGCGGCCTCAGATCGATTATTGATTGGTCGATCGACGGCGACGCAACGCTGCAACGCCAAGGGCACCAGCAGCCAACATTCCCAGCGTTGACGGCTCAGGAACTTGGCCAGCCAAAAGTCCCGCACCCGGATCTGTGTTGTATGCCCAGTCTCTGACGACGAATGTTCCAGCGGCGTTGTCAATATCAACGCGAATCCAACCGAAATGGCTCAACCCGTTAATGGGAAACTCGAGCCCAATGTACGCGTCGGTGACGCTGTTGAACTCGGCATTGGGATTGCCGCTGCCGTAAGCGAGCGATCCTTGGAATGGCCCACTGCCGGTCGTCGTCGCGTCAATCAGGTCGCCTTGCTGCAGTGCCGAGGCGTAGCTAAGTCCAAGGGAAAAGCCGACCATTCTGCCGGGAGCAAAGTTGACCAATGCTCCCTGATAGTTGCCTCCGAGGAACACGTAGTTCTTGAGCAACATATCGGCGTAGGCATCGCCGTCAAGATTCAAGTTTACAGCGGAGAACTGCGCAATCGAGATATCTTGCGGTCCCGAATAGGAAATGTCGGCCGAAGCCGTCGCGGCGGTGCTCGCTGCCGCACCTGCGGCGAGTGTGTAGGCAATTCTACGCGATGCCTTGGCGGCCAGGGAGTCTGAGTTGGTATCAGTCATTAGCGAGAGCCCTCAAGAGTTAAAACATTCGACCGAAAGTCGTTGAGAACGCCTGTTAACTATCACGTCAGCACTATAACGCACCGCCAATTTGTTAGCAAATATTATTTTCAGGGGGTGAGATTGGGCGGGATCGCCAGCGTGATGCCGCAATGCAGCGTGCGGCGACGCACGCTGCAACAGACCAGAGGATCTGTAGAGTTACGGGTTCAGGCACGGCAGTTAGACTGCCGGCCGCTGCAACCGGCAAGCGAGTCCCAAACGCCGCACGCCAAGTCTCGTAGTCTTCTGCGTCGACTACTTCGGGCGACTGAGGAGCGTTCGGCAACAACACCATGCTCCCCAAGTTGTCGCGCCAGACCGTATAGTCGGCGGCGTCGACGAATCCGTCGGCGTTAAAATCGCCCGGCAGCAACGACTCGGCATCGAGCGTCAAGTGGTAAAACTGAACCTGGTTACTGTCGCCGGCAACGCGAACTTGAAAATCTCCTGCGGTGGGTAACGCAAGGTCGAGTATCGATTCTGCGACCCCAAGACCACCGGCATTAGAAGATGCAATCAAGAAGGGAATGCCCGAGGTCATGTCATAGACTTCGACTCCAAGGTTGTTCATTCGCGAAGTGAACACCGGCGTGTAGGTCTGATTTGGCGAAACTCGTTCGCTGTACGCCGGCCCTACGGGCATCAGCACGATGTCCACTGATAGCGGCTGGTCGGTTGTAAACGAAAAGTAGTCGCGATCGAGCAGGTTGGCGACGCTCACGAAGTCAGTTTGCGATGGCACAATTTGGCCCGCGCCCGTCGGCGCATCGAGCCCGACTTCTAGAGAACTCCCAGGCGTCAACGCCCCCAACGGGGTTGCGGTCGCGGGCGTGTTGTTGCCACTCGGTCCTGCTGCCTCGAACTTGTCTCCGTAGAGCGCCTGCACCCCCCGTATGTCGTCAAATTGTGGACCGTCGAATTGGTCGCTCGCAAACGGTGACATCAACACAAAAGTGTTGAACGATTCGTTGTGCCCGAGTCCGAGACTATGTCCAATCTCGTGCATCAGCGTGTGGCGCAGCTCAAAATAGTTGTCGTCCGACGCCCCGAACCGGAGAGTGTCGGAAGTGTCGAGCGTGATGTCTGCATTGGGTATGAAACCTGCCTGTCCATAAGCGCCCCCGTTGCCGTCAATCGTTGCGCCAGCCAAACGGATATCGCCCCGTACTCCAAGCGCGCCAGCGATCGACCCGAGCGTCGCGCCATCGTCATTGGGTTCATAGATGAATCTAACCCCACTTAATTCGGACCAGCGATCGAACGAGTCTTGAATGACAGAAAACCACGGACGATCGGTCAATTGGCTTCCAGCGGTGCCGATTAGCAAATCGAAGTCGCCAATCAAATCGCTCGTGCGGTTCTGCCCACCAACTACGTTCGGCATAAAAGTGCCATCGGGCACGATACTCCAGGTCAACGTGACCGGTTGCCCCAGCGGAGCGGTCATCGCGTCGGAAGCCGTCGCTTGCCAACGACCATTGGAAGAGTAGCTCCAGCACTTGGTGTGGAGGCAAAACAAAATAACGCAGCAACCCAGGCAGCGGAAAACGCTCGGCGCTAGTGTTCGGCAAATTCTCAACAAACTAAGTCTATCCTCGGCCTCGCGAACATCATTGGCCGTCGATGTGGGTAACCGGTAACCGTTCACGACCCGATACAACGCTTCACTCGTCCGTAGCGACAGTTGTCGCTTGAGTGGGGAGCAGTGACGGAGCCAGTTGGCCGGCGAATTGGGCCTCCACGGCGGCAGTCAGATAGTGATAGGCGCTGCGATT
>JBGSRO010000232.1:0-35382 GCA_041737535.1 Pirellulales bacterium
TGCCGAGCGTGTCGCGCCAGACGGTGTAGTCGGCCGCGTCGACTTGGCCGTCGGCGTTGTAGTCGCCGGCGAACGATACCGCGGCGGCCGCCGCGTTGATTGCGAGCGCCGCCGTCAACAAGTCGGCGTCAGAGGCGATGCCGTGATTGAGAATGACAAGGAAGGGCTCGGACGTATCGTAAGCAGGCGAAGTGAGCTGAGCAAAGTAGCCATAGACGCCCAACTGCGCGGCCGGTGCGTTGTCGAGGAAGTGGGCGAGAATATGATCGTGAATGCCGAGTTGTCCACTGGTTGGTGCAGCAATCTGGATAGCCGGCGGATCGGTCGCTTGCGATTGCTCAAGTAGCGAAGTGTTGGTCGACTGCGGAAACTCGACGGCACGGAGTAGCAGGGTGGCATCGTTTGCCTCGGGCTGCACCAGTCGGGACGCCGGGTTCCAGTACCACAGCGCCGACGACGTTGGCTGATTTCCAGGCGCAGGGCGAATTATCGGATCGATCCATAGCTGGCTGCCGGGAGCCACGTCGTGGATGTCGAAGCCAGGGATGTCAGTCCGCACGAAGCCGCCGGTGCTGGTTGGTTCAAGGAAGAAGTCGAAGCCATAGTTGAGGAAGATTTGACCAGCGAAGCCAACGGAATCGCCGTGGCCGCCACTGGCAACGATTTGATTACCGTCGAGATGAACCGAAATCGGAATGCCGTGCGCGACGGCACGATGGCCGCAAGCAGCGCAGATCATCAAGCAAACCTGTGTGCAAATCAGCATGCGTATTGTGACGAACGTATTCATAAGACTATTGCGGTTTGGCAAAGTTAAAGTTGGCGTGAATCCAGTCGTGTATTTGGTCGGAACCAATGGTGTCGACGTGGGCATCGACGTACAGATAGTTGGAAGACCGAAAATGTCGATCGAGCTTGATGTCACGTTCGATCGACCAGAGGACTTCGCCCAGCTCGATGTTGAGTGGCGAAAACCAGCGCGACGCGTGCGCGTGTTCGTTCACGAAGTCGACGCTTCGTTTGTCGGAACCTTCGAAGACGCTCAGCGTTTGTGACTTCGACTGAAGTTGACGTAGGTTGCGGGCACCATCGGCGACTTTCGTCGCCAAGTAGTCGTTGATAACGTAGCTGGTGCTTTTGGCGGCGAGTCGTTCGCGGGCGATGGGGTCGTCGTCGCAAATGCGAATCGAATCGACGCTCTCGGTATAAGGCGCAAGCGTATAGACCCAACTTTGGTCGGCACCACTGTGGACCGTTTCGGGAAAATCGCCATCGTGCGTGTCGCAGAACATGAGCGTGGCGAGCCCCAATTGTCGCATGTTGTTTTTGCAGGCAGTCGAGCGCGCGTAAGCCCGCGCGCTCTGGACCGCCGGCAACAGCAGTGCGACAAGCGCTCCGATGATGGCAATCACCACCAACAGTTCGACAAGCGTAAAGCCGCGACGATTCATACGAAGTACCTGCGCAGCGCACAAAGAGCGACCATTCCGCCGACCAGCGCGATGGTCGATGGTTCGGGGACGGTCGTGTTTTGCACGAAGCTGGCATCGAAACCAAGCGACACACTAGCGGCATTTAACTCGGCAAGTGTGGCATTCTTGCTCATCACGAAATGGAACTCCTCAGAGGGCATCATGTTCGTGTCATCGCTCACGATTTGTAGCGAAGCAAGGTAAACGCCATCGGGGCTGCTGCTAGTTGGTGAGACCCCGTCGCCCAGCAACGCATACCGCACAGTGTTATGGACTTCGACTCCTCCGTCGCCGTAGTCGAGCAGGGCGGGATTGATCGATACCAGATCGTTTAGGTCCGGCAGGTCGCTCGTGGTGGCGAACGATGTAGCTGGGCTAGCAATGCTCGCGTTGCCGCCGCGAAATGCCTTGAGTTGTGTGAGCCCGGCATCGTCGAACGAAGTGCCGTTCCATAGCCCCAGGCCAGCGGTAAAGCGAAACGACAGCGTTGCTCCCGCCGCAAACACTTGCGGACCACCATCAAGCAGATCGATACCATAGGCGATGCCGGGACCCGAGTAATACTCGGGCTCGCCAAACGCGTCGACCTTGCGGTTCGGGCGTGTGAACCATGCGCCATTGAACTCTTCTAGCGACATGGCGTAGACGCGCGTGGGCGAGGTCAAGTTACTGTATTCGGGCGTGTCGAGCACGATTTGTCGAGTAACGATCTTACCGGTGTCGCCGGTAATCTGAATTTGCGGACCGTGAGCAAAAGCGAATGAACAGCAGGTTGCCACAATGCAACTCGCGATGAATGAAAACGCTCGCATGGTAGAACTCCTAGATGCAAAGAATGCGCTAAGCGCGTCACCAAATTGGAAACGACGCGCACGAATAGAGAGTTGCCGGCGCAACAAAATGTGCTCGCCAACAAAAAGGAACGATCGAAATCCGCGGCTAGCAGAACCGTGGTGGCGGCGGCACCGGTTGATCGTTGCGAGAAGCAAACTCTCGTGGCCTCGGAATCGACCCATCGCGACGGGGGAGTGCATCATCAAAACAAGGCACCGGCAAGTCGACGACCGCAATGGTTGTCGTGAGCCATTTGAAGACGACGCCGTTGCACTCCACCGCACGCCAAGCGATGACGCCGCGCGTCGTCGCGTGTGCCTCGCTCGTGGTCGGCGGAGCAGACTTACCGCAACAGCTCTTCGACTCGCAGGTAGCAACGGCGACGAGCCCCGCCGGTGGCACAACACCGTTGCGCTCGGCCCAATCGAGTCGCTGTTGGGGCGTGAAGCAGCAGCACGACTTCCAGCACTGTTCGGCTGTCGCACAGCCGCAACCGCATTTTTCGCAGGGAAATCGCTCGTATGCGACAGTCGTAACACGAACGACGGGAATGCTGATGCCCAAAGCTAAGAAGCAATAGACAACAGCAAGCAGCCAGATCGTGAAACGCGCTGAAAGAGGCATGATACCCGTTGATGTTTTTATCTTCTAAGATCAGACCAGATTCTAGTCGTCGCGTTGTTTGCTGTCAATCAATCGCGACAGAATGCCGCACTCGGTGAAACGCGGCCGACGATTGCGCAATTACATCACGCAATTACATAACAATGAACACGAAACTCAACTCGGTTGTGTTGTGCGTGATGTCGCGCCGGTCACCCCCACTCGAATCGCTCCCGAATCGCGCGTAAATGATACCGCGTCATCAATCTGATCGAGCGAAAACCACCGCTCAACGCATTCCGCAAAGGGATACTTCGCGTAGTTTATTTCAAGAAAATCGACCGCCGATTGCAGGTGACGCGGCGCGTAGTTGTGAACACCTCGGATCGTGAGCAGACGGCGGACGATTTGTTCGAGTTCAATCGGCACGCCGGGTGCCGGGAAGACCGAACCAACGAGCACAAAGGTGCCGCCGATCCGCGAGTGTTTCCAGGCCGACTCGAATGCCGAGGAATGGCCCGACATTTCGATCGCAATGTCGAAGCCGAACTTGCGAGTGGTTTCGTCGAGTGTACCGACGATGTCGGTCGGTCGGCACGCACTTGATGCCCCGAATTGCATCGCTTGCGACTGACGGTCGTTTGCCGGATCGACGGCGAGAACGTGATTCGCGCCCGCTTCGCGGAGCATCGCAATCGTGGTCAATCCCAACATGCCGGCGCCGAACACGACGACGCTAGCACCGGTGACTTCCCCTGCTGCTTCGATGGCGGCCACAGCGGTTGCCGTCGCACAACTAGCGGGACACGCCACCGCAAGGGGCAAGTCGTCGGGTAGCGAAATGACCGCCGTTGACGGCGCGAGCAAACACAAATCGGCGAGCCCACCGTAAAGCTCGCGGCCCGACTTCAATGGCGTGTGGCCATACTTGACGCTGCGCACGCACTTTTGCGGCAAATCACGTAGGCAATAGAAACAATCGCCACACGATGCGACCACGGCCCAAGTGATGCGATCGCCAATCGACAGCAGAGATCCGGTGTTGTCGCAACGTGCTTGGCCAGCGAGCTCAACGATTCGCCCGACGATTTCGTGGCCAAGAATCATTGGCCCCCCGGCATCGCGGCGACCGTCGATGGTGTGCAAGTCGCTGCCACAGATCGTACAGCCGAGGACTTCTATCAAAATCTCGCCATCGTTCAGTTCGGGGCGCGACAATTCTCGTAGTAGCAATCCCTCGCCTGGCTCGAACACGGCCGCTCGCACAGTGTTCATCGCGCCGCCTCGATCACAGGTTCAATAGCTGGCGCGTTGCGGCGAATGAAAAACAACCACGCTACCGCCATACACGCCAGCGAAGCGATGCCGGTGAACCAGCTCACGCGAAGAAACGTTTCGAGCACGTTATCGCTGGGGGCGAGAAAGTTGCGGACGATCATCACGACGACATAGCCGAGGTAACCCAGCGCGTCGGCGACGCACATCAAGTAGGCGATGGTCCCCGTGTCGCGGGTCATTGCGAGCAGTCGCTCGAAAATGGTTGTGTGGACGGCGACATAGGGAATGTACAGCCCAAGCCCCATCATCACCATGAATGTGAACGGTGCGAGTTGCTCGGCTTGGTACAGAAATAGTGTCACGAGCAGCAGGCAGAGTCCACCGGCGCAGATTGCCAGCGACGCAAAAAAGGCGCGGCGACTATCGACGATCAGCACGGCAAGTCCGCTCGACAACATGACGCCAAGCGTGACCCAGGTCTCGGAATTGGTAAAGGTCGCGGGTGCCGTTTGGTAGCCCAGTCCACGCCAGATTTCGGGCGCGAAATCATCGCGAATGCTGCGCACCACTGTGACCAAGGCAAACATTGCCAAGATTGGCATTAAGCCGAGCCCGTGGCGACGCAAGAACTCACCACGCTGCCGGCCATTCATGGGCGATCGCTTGGCTCTTGCCACCTCGTCACGCGATGAGGGGGGGGGCAGCCGCCACAACATGTAACAGAAAAATGCGGCCGGCGCGACGAACAACGCGCCGGCCGCAGCGGGCATCCAATCTTCGCTCACTCCCGAGTTCAACAACCAAGTGCCGACCGATTTGGCGACGCCCCCCGCCATGATAAAGCTCGCGCACAACCCCGCCGCGAGCGCTTCGGTCTGCCGACGTCCTTCGAGCGCCGCAAGCACCAAGCCAAAAACCATTCCGAGTGGTAGCCCTTGAACGAATAGACAAATGGCACTCCAAGGCCGCGGCACAACGGCAAACGCGATCATCGCCAATTCGGCAATCATCACGAGCACGAACACGGCCAACGCGCGGCGACGCGGTGGCATTTCGGAGACGAACTTAATGCCAATGAACTTCGAGAGCATGTAGCCCGTCACTTGTGACGTGACGAGCACCGTCTTGAAACCGATGCTCCACAGGGGCGTGCCATCGAACGTCGCCGCGCCAAATGGCTTGCGGAACATGTACATACAGAAATAAGCACCAAACGCCGCCGCCACGGCCCAGAGGGGCCAATACCAAGCATCGGCACTCTCGGTGCGATCACTCGCGGTTCGACTCGCTGGCGGTGATTCTTGGGGATTCATTGCTAGTCTGTTTTAGTTCCCACGCGCTGGCCACTCGTTTACGCGATTCTGTCGCGCGATATACTACCCGCCAACGACCAATCGAAACAACTCTCTATCGGTCAGCGGCCTTCACGGAACCTTCACATTGAGTCGATCAAAAGTTGCCATCGTCGGAGCGGGTATCGTCGGTCTGGCGCACGCCTGGATGGCCGCCGAGCGCGGCCATCGCGTTACGGTCTTCGAGCGATCACGTCGCGCGAGTGGAGCGTCGATCCGCAACTTTGGCATGGTCTGGCCGATCGGGCAAACGCTGGGCGAAGATTTTCAAGTAGCGCTGCGAAGTCGCCGGCGATGGCTTACGCTAGCCGAGCAAGCCGGCATTTGGGTCGAGCCGTGTGGCTCGATCCATCTGGCGCATCGCGACGATGAAATGGCCGTGTTGTCCGAGTTTGACGAAGCAACCACAGAGCATGGCATCGAGTGCGAGCTATTCACCGCGAAGCAAGTTTTCGAGCGAACACCGGGAGCGAATCGCGATGGGCTCTTGGGCGGACTGTTTAGCCACTACGAAGCTCGGGTGAATCCACCCGAAGCGATTCGTGCGATTCCTGCTTTTCTTGCCGAGCAACATCGGGTCACGTTTCGGTTTGAGACCGTCGTCGTTGGTGTCGACGAAACGGGTTTGACCACGGCCGATGGCGAACGAGACAAATTCGACCGCGTTATCGTCTGTGGCGGCGCCGACTTCGGGGCGCTCTATCCTGACTTGCTGGCGGACTCGGGCATGACGCGGTGCAAGTTGCAAATGCTCAAGACTGTCCCGCAGCCGAACCGCTGGCGACTTGGTCCTCACCTTGCGAGCGGGCTCACGCTCAGGCACTACAAAAGTTTCGATGCTTGCCCGTCGCTCGAAGAACTCAAACGCCGCGTCGCCGACGAGATGCCCGAACTCGACCAGTTTGGCATTCACGTCATGGCTTCGCAGAACGACCGGGGCGAGATCATTCTGGGCGATTCACACGAATACGACGACGCCATTGAGCCGTTCGACAAAACCGCGATCGATGAACTCATCTTGCGTGAACTTCGCAAAGTGATCGACTTGCCCGATTGGACCATTGCCGAGCGGTGGCACGGCACCTATGCAAAGTACCCGGCGGGCACACATTACGCCGCCGAGCCCGAGCCAAACGTATCGATTCGCACCGGAATCGGTGGCGCGGGAATGACCCTGGCCTTGGGACTGGCCGAACGAGAATGGGAGAAAACTGACTAGTGGCAAACCAATTACAAGCCGTGCTGTTTGACTGGGCTGGCACGACCGTCGACTTCGGCAGCCTGGCACCGACGGAGGTGTTCGTCGAAATCTTTCGCCAACGGGGCGTCGAGATCACGATCGCCGAGGCGCGTGGCCCAATGGGCCGCGCGAAACGCGATCACATTGCCGAGGTGGCGAACCTGCCGCGCGTTGCCGAAGTGTGGCGTGAAAAACATGGTAGGCGGCCCACCGATGATGATGTGCAGGCAATGTACGACGACTTTCTACCGCTCCAAAAAGCGACGCTCGCCCAGGGGGCCGATGTGATTCCGGGCGTGGTCGACGCCGTGAAAGAGCTGCGCGCGATGGGCCTGAAAATCGGCTCGAGCACCGGCTATACCCGCGAGCTGATGAGCGTCGTCGCTCCCCTCGCCGACGAGCAAGGCTATCGGCCCGACTGCGTGGTTTGTAGCGACGATGTGTCGGCCGGGCGACCCGCGCCGTGGATGAATTTTCTCGCGGCACAAAAGCTGGGTGTCTATCCTATGAGCGATGTGATTGCCGTCGACGATACGGCTGTCGGCATCGAAGCGGCCAAGAACGCGGGCATGATTGCCGTTGCCGTCACGAGAACCGGCAACGCGATGGGGCTGTCGGAGGTGGAGGTCACGGCATTGCCTGCGACCGAACTCGCCGCGCGGCTCGCAACGATCGAGGCCATGTTTCTCGCATCAGGGGCCGATTATGTGATCGAGTCAGCGGCCGAATTGCCACGGCTCGTCGCGGGCGGACCTTTGCATCAACGCTTTCGCTTGCGAACCGAGTCACAGCTTCCCGAGAAAATCGACGCCGTGGTGTTCGACTTCGATGGCGTCTTCACCGACAACCGCGTGTGGGTTACGCAGCATGGCGAAGAGTCGGCTGCCTGTCACCGGGGCGATGGCATGGGCATCGGGCTGCTCAAGGAGACGGGAGTGCCCGTGCTGGTGCTCTCGAAAGAACCGGTGCCAATTGTCGTGCATCGCTGCCAGAAGCTGGGCCTCGAGTGCCTGCACGGCGTCGACGACAAACTGCCGCTGCTCGAGCGTTGGCTCGCCGAGCGCAAGCTATCGATTGCGAACACCATCTATATGGGCAACGACATCAACGACCGCGAGTGCCTGATCGCCGCCGGTTGTGGCGTCTCGCCCAGCGACGGGCACCCCGACATTCTGCCATTGGCAAACATCGTGCTCGAAAAAGCAGGCGGACACGGCGCGGTCCGCGAGCTGTGTGACTTAGTGGTCCGCAAGTTAAACTTGCCTCATCAAAACTTTCGACGCAGAGACGCAGAGTCGCAGAGAAGCGCAAAGTAAAAGTTGGACAATCGCCTAGAGCGCCTCCAACAATGGATGGCTATGAAATAGCGAGTGAAGTGCTTTAACTTTCTCTGCGCTTCTTCGCGACTCTGCGTCTCTGCGTCAAAAAGAAACACAGGAGCATTAACGGCACCACGAATTGCAGTTAGGATCAGGGCAGTTCGCAACTCTCGTCGGTGACGGTCATGGATTTCACACAACTCGGTCCCTACGACATCGGCGCGCGGATCGGCAAAGGGGGCATGGGCTCAGTCTATCGCGGCACCAATCGCGACTCCGGCGACGTGGCCGCCATCAAGGTGCTGGCACCACAACTCGCGTTGAGCGAAGGATTCCGCGAGCGATTTGAAGCCGAAATCGAGTCGCTTAAAACGCTGCGGCACGATAACATCGTTCGCTTGTTTGGCTATGGAAAAGACCACGGTGCCCTCTTTTACGCCATGCAACTCGTCGACGGCAGCAGTCTCGACGAACAGATCAAAGGGGGCCGTCGGTTCGATTGGCACGAGACGGTCGACATCGCACTGCAAGTCTGCCGCGCACTTAAACATGCCCACGACCACGGCATCATCCACCGCGACATCAAACCGGCGAACATTTTGATCGAGAACAATGGCTCGATAAAAATCGCCGACTTCGGTATTGCCCGCCTATTTGGTGGCAATCAGCTCACGGTTGCCGGCGGCGTGCTGGGCACGGCCGACTACATGTCGCCCGAACAGGCCGAGGGGGCGATCATCAATGAGAAGGCCGACCAGTATAGCCTGGGCTGTGTGATGTACGCGCTGCTTGCCGGTCGACCTCCGTTTCGCGCGCGCAACTTGCCCGAGATGCTTCAGCTTCAGCGCTACGCCGAGCCAGAACCGGTGACGCGATATGCACCATCGACCCCTCGACAGCTCTCGGCCGCCATTGCACAGATGCTTGAGAAGGATCCCGACAAGCGGTTCCCGAACATCCTCGTATTGAGCCGTCACCTCGAAGCGCTCAAGCGGGGCGTGTCGAAAAAAGAAGCGGCCGAGGCGGCTGCCGCGATCGGCTCTCCTGCGGGCGACGAAGCGCTCGATGCCGACGAATCGCTCGCAGCGACGCGCGCCGACGTTCGCCTTAATCCAAGCGGAGACGATGACCAATCAGAATCGAGCTTCAACGTCTCGGCGTCGGTCGACATTGACCTGCCCAATCAAGACACGCCCCTACGGGAGCTCCGCAGCCAAACCGCCGGGAGCGACGCCACGATCGCCAGCGCGAAGTTGCCACCGGGACGATGGCGGGCCGAGTCGATCGCTGCGGAGTTCGACGATTCGATTGATCCCAATTCGACCGAGTTTACGACGGTCGATCTCGACCGCTCGGCGACGCACCCCACATCGACTTTCGCTCAGACGCTACCGCTGATGCTGATGCTACTTGCGCTCGTCGGAGCAGCAGCCGGCGGAGTTTGGTGGCTCTCGCGGCCCGTCGATTCGGCCACGTTGTTCGCGACAATCGCACAGGCGGCCGACAACGACGACCTCCGTCGGGTCGAGTCCGAATTGCGGGAGTTTATTGCTCGCTTTCCCGACGACCCTCGTTCGAGCGATGTCGCCGCTTGGCTCAGCGACCTCGAATTGCAGCAACGCAACCGGCGATTCGACTTGCTAGCACGTCGCCGCAATAAACCCGATGACTTGACACCCATCGAGCTGCTCTACGTCGAAGCCGTTCGCCAAGCCGACGACCAACCAGGGGAGTCGATTGCTTCGCTTGACGCCCTCTTGGTGCTGGGCGAGTCGGCCGGCGACATCGACAGTCGCGATGCGATATGTCTCGAACTCGCCAGGCAAAAGCTGGCGGAACTTACTGCGATTGCAGTCGTCGAAGCCGAGCGACAGCAAAAATTCATCGACGCCGCAATCGTGCGAATCGAGACGCTCGCGACCGACGACCGACCTCAAGCGAAGAAGGCGGCGACGGCATTCATTCACATCTATCGCGACAAACCTTGGGCCAGCGAACATGTCGCCCGCGCCCGAGCGATACTCGAGTAGAGTGCCCTCGTTTTCTTACGAGGCATTCGAACGGCGACGTCGGCGACGCGTCGCGGCGGGTCCGCCCCATTCTTTGGTCAGCGTTTCAAACACTTCGGGCGACTCATAGCGAACGACTCCCTTGGCTTCGGGCATCGGGCCAATGAGGCCGCGAAACACGGGCAGTCCCCGCAAGCTCAAATCGGTGCTGCAATCGTCGATGCCTATTTGCGTGTGCATCTTCAGAACCGCATCGTGCGCATAGTCGCGGCTGCGGATTTCGCCTTCGGTGCCGCGAGTTACAATGCGAATCGTTCGCTCCATGGCGAGTTGTCCTGATGATGTTGTACGTTGGGAGGGGGGAGGATAAGAAGGTTATCGACCCCCCGTGGCGGGGCCGGTGAAACTTTGCCCCCGGCGCCGCGTACCACCTAACATGCGACGATCCGCTACCACCCGACCGACTATTCGCAGACGACACGACCGGTAAGCACGTCGCACAGTCAACTCATGCCAGGCCCGCAAGTTGGCGCTGCTCGGCCAGGCCTTACAATAGGGACATCCGCCTCGATTCTGCCGAGGCACAAAACAGGAAACACCCGGCGTGACAGCCGATAACCCATTCGAAGTCCCGTCGACGCAATTGGGCGACGCGCCGCCGGCGGCCGATGCACGCACGATGCCGGCACCCCGTGGCGTGGTTCGTGACAAATTGGCGGGCGAGCTGCTCGCACGCGGTGAGACGATCGACGACTTCGAGATTCTCGACGTGCTCGGGCGCGGCGCGTTCGGCATCGTCTATCGAGCTCGGCAACTTTCGCTCGACCGCGAGATCGCGCTCAAAGTGGCCGCCAATCACGGCAGCGAAGGCCGCACGATGGCCCGACTCGAGCATCGGTACATCGTGCAGGTGTTTAGCGAATCGGTCCACACGGCAACCAACCAACGACTGTTGTGCATGCAGCTCGTACCGGGCGTTCCGCTCGATTTCTTGATCAACGAGCTCAAGTTCATCAGACAACAGGGGAGCGAATGGAACGGTGTCGATTTGCTGGCGATCGTCGATCAGCGGTCGCCCCATTCGTCGGTGTTCGACGCCTCGGCCCTGCGCGACCGCGAGCGACTCGGTCGAATGGACCGCGTCGAGGCAACCGCTTGGATTGGTGCCCGGCTGGCCGAGGCGCTCGACTACGCTCATCAACAGGGGGTCACACACCGCGACATCAAACCGGCGAACGTGCTCATCAATCGTTACGGACAACCTTTGCTCGCCGACTTCAATATCTCGTTTCAATCGTTCGATGGTGAGAGTCAAGCGGCCGACAGTTTCGGCGGCACGATCGCTTACATGTCCCCCGAGCATCTGGCCGCTTACAACCCCCGCGACGCGACGCCACCCGACGCCGTCGACGGCAGGAGCGACCTCTATTCGCTCGGTATCGTCGTTGGCGAACTGCTCGAAACGCAGTTTCCGCTACCGTTGCCCGATCGCCGTCAGCAATCGGGGCTCTCGCGCGTGAGCACAATGGCCGAAAGCCGACGCGAATACACCCACCCCGTTCCGGCCGGTCCGGCCAATGCGGCCAAGTCGCTCCATCAAGTCGTCTCCCGATCGGTGCTGCCCGATCCAAGCGAGCGATTCGCGCGGGGCACCGAAATGATGGCCGCGCTCGATGGAGTTGTTGCGCTGCGGGGTTTCGAGCGAGACCTGCCAACATCGGCCTGGCTCGCTCGCGTGGTGACCAAGTGGCCTTTCGCGAGCCTCATCGCAGCCGCCCTTATTCCCCAATTCGTCGGCAGTGCTTTCAACATTGCCTACAACACACTCGAAATCGCTGGTCGCCTCTCCCCGCCACAGGTCGACGCATTCTGGAAAGTCGTGGGGCTCTATAACGCGATCGTTTATCCCCTCGTAGCGATCATCGGTGCATGGGTGTTGTGGAAACTCAATGGTCACTGGCAAGAGATCGCAGCCACCAAGCCAGCTTTCGCCGGCACTGGCACCGCAGCCCGCCGCGCCGCGCTGCGAGTTCCCCGGTGGTTGTTGTTGCTCGTCGCCATTGGTTGGCTACCTGGTGGTTTGATCTTTCCCGTGGCCATCGACCGGTTGGCCGGGCCACTCGCTAGCGAAGTCTATTGGCACTTTTTTGTTTCGTTCGCGCTCTCGGGGCTCATCGCCCTCGCCTATTCGATTTGCGCTGTGCAATACGTCGTTCTGCGAAGCCTTTATGCCCGCATGTGGCCCGACGCTACCGACTTCGGTGCTATCGCACGGACCGAGCTCGCGTGCCAGACTTGGCGACTAACAACGGCACAAGCCCTCGCCGGTTCGATTCCGCTCGTGGCGGCCGTGCTGTTTCTGGCGCTGCAATCGGCCGACGAAAGCCGGTGGTTCCGTCTGCTGGCGATCACGCTGATCGTGCTCGGGGCGTTCGGTTATCAACTCGCCTCGCACCTCACGCGTCGCGTGGCGGAGATTGGCCAGCGGATGACGCTCCGGTGAGATCTGAGAACTCCCTCTGTGTTGCACGTTTGGAATCGCTTTCGCAGAAAACGACGGGAGCGGACAAAACGGCTCGCCTTGCGTCGCGTCGCAACAGCCAAGCACTCTACGGCTGCTCTCGCGATGCCAAATTCCGCTGTTCGGCCCACCCGACGTAACTATCGTAATGCCTGTTCAGTTCCGAGGGATCCTCTCCCAATTCAGTGAGTCGATTCCAGGCCAACATAAGCGTCTGCTTATAATCGAAGGGCGAAGTGGCTGCTTGGTTGTAGTACTCGACCGCCTTGGTCGCCTTGCCTGCGGAGTCGAGGTAAGCACCAACAAAGAAGTAAACATTGGCATGGGCTTGCTCCATCCAGTGGGGGGCGATTTCGTCGAGCGCCGCTTGGTCGACGGCTCCCGTCTCTGCGATCGCCTGAATCGCTTTGGCTGTCTTGATCGGAAAAGCGGCGTACTCACTATCGTCGACCGGCTTCGCCTCGACTGCCACTCGTCGAATCAACTCATCGCGTCGCGCTTGGTCACCGCCAAGCCCCGCCAATACGCCAGCCATCAGCAGGTCGAAAGGGTTCGCGTGGGCGGCATAGATTTCTTCGAAAGCGCGACTCGCGCCGGACCAGTCGCGCAGCACCGCCAATTGTAGGGCCGCTGCGGAATTTACCGGCTCGCCTCCATTGGGGTATTGAAGCTGGAGTTCTTTTAGTTTGAGACGATAGGCTTGGCGTGGGTCGATGCGATTGGTCCTAGCCGCGTAGTTGTAAAGATTGTCGGCGTTCTGATATCGCTCATAAATATGCTGATGCACCTGGGTGCATTCGTCAAACTTGCCAATCGCTTCGAGGTAGTCGGCTAGGCAGGTAGAGGCGAGTCCCGAACCGGATTCAGCCGCGCGATCAACCCAAGGTTTGGCCTCGTCGAACTTTTGCACTTCCATGAGCGAGTAGGCGATTGACGCGCTAATCCGAGAGTGGTCGAGCCCGTAGTCATACTTGGTGAGAAACGCTTCGGCCAACTCAATTCCCTTCTCGGGTTGCCCCTGCTTATACTGCAACAAGATCAGCGGACTAAAAGATTCAAAGGAGGGAGCGGTCGCGGCAGCGATCAGGTAGAACTCGGCGGCCTTTTCTAAATCGCCCGCTTGGTCGTACTTGATGGCAAGTTGCAACGCGATCGCGGGATGGCGTCCGTAACGCTCGAGGAACTCTTCGTCGACTTTCTTCTCAAAGTTGGGCCAGTTGTGCTTGATCTGAGCGACAAACCGCTGCGGAGCGTGCGGCTGAAATCCAGCCATGTAGTTCGACATCTTCGCTTGCCATTCTGGGTTCTGCATGGCGATTTTGACGCTGCGGTCGATCTCTTCCATCGACATCATGCGAAGCGATCGTCCGTAAAGATCATTACTAATCGAGCGAACATACTTTGTTTCGCCCGAGAAACGGGCAAGCAACTTGCTTCCCGTCGACAGATAATCGCACGAGGTCAAGTCGACATCGCCCAGCAGTCGCTGGTAGGCCGCCGGATTTTGCCGGTACGGCAGCCGAACCGCATTGAGTAACGGGCCGTAGGGGTGCGACTCGAACGCTTCCTTATATTGGTCGAGAAACTCACTCGTCTCGACGCTCAACGAGTCGCGCATGAAGGTGGCACGCTGCCGCAAATGCAAGAAGTTGGTTTCGTCGATCAGTCGGCCAAGAATCTGTAACGAAGGTTCGGCGTTGGGTGCTTCAGCCTGTTCGACCAACGCCTTCGCGAACCGGTAAACGGCAATCGGATCGGGCGACTCGGGCCCCGTCTGAAGCTCCTTCGGCAAGATAGCTCCAAACTCCGGCAGCGATTCCGACAACGTCTTCGCATACAGCGGCACGCACGCCGTGGTCGTGAAGTGGCGGAACGAGACCCCCGCCACGTAGTCCATGCCATGCATCAGCCGAAGGCATGACGGGGCGATGCCAATCGCAGCCCGACCCGTTTCGAGATTGAGCACCATCGAACCAGAAAACTCGACCGAGCGATACCACATGAGCGCGGCAAGTTCTTGGTAATCTTCTTCGGTAGCGGCAGCTTCTTTGAGTGCATGGAAGTCAAACTCGTTGCCAAGTTTCGCAAAGGCCAGCCAGGCCGGTTCTTCCAGCTCGCTCTCGATTTTGGCGGCAAGCCCGAGGTCGTGCTGCGAGGCGGCGCTGAGCGCCAACATACTGAATGCATAGGCCCGGGCCCAATGTCCCTCGGGCGAATCGGGGGCGGCGACGATCAATCGCGTCGCATAGAGCAACCCCCGCGCCGCAAACACGCGCCGCATTGGCGAGTGCAAGAACACAGTCAATTGCGAGAGGTGCGAGTAACCACGGGAGAGTGCTGTGAGCAGTGCGGGACTTTCGCCATGCTCGCGAATCGCGGCGTGCGTCATCATGATGGCGGCGAGTTGACACTCGGCATTCATGCGATTGAGTAGTTCGTTGATCTGCGGATCGAGCGGCGTGTCGCCCAAGGGCTGTTGCTCGACGGCTGTGAGTCCGGCCAGCTCGAGCGCCGTGACAAACTCGGTGCGCGATTTCTCTTGTGCCGATGTGAGCGCCATGACGTAGCCGGGCGTCGGCGCGCTGTGGCTATACTTCACGGTGCCACTCGTTAGCTGTGTCTCTCCCAGGCTGAGCGCGTATTCTAAATGCCCGTAGTAGCTGTCGATGTGCATCCCCAGCGTCATTCCCGGCAGCGTTTCGCGCAACGAGACATCGCGCGTCGCGAGGCCAAAGTGTTCGCGGGCCGCGAGTAGCACCGCCTGACGGGCAATCTCGATGTAAAGCCGATCGTCGTCAGGTCGTTCGCCAGCGGCGTCTTTGGACGCATCGAACGGCGGTAATTCCAGTTCCAAGCCAATCACCACTGGAGGCTCGTCGTCGGCATGAGCGAAATGATTGCCGACTGATAGAACCAACAGCAAGCCACAAGTCACGAGAAATTGTTGATTGAACCGATGGGACGAAGAGTGCATTTCGCTGGATCCTTGGCGGGGGTCGGGAAAACTTGCCAAGATTGTACTTTGTTCGTCACTGGCCTGCCACAATCGCGGAAGAGGCTGTGTCTGACAAGAAACTATGGCCGAGTTTTTTGCAGAGACCTATTCAAAAAAAAACCGCAAAGACACTGAGAACGCCAAGACGACGCCACGAAACAGAGTGGCAACGCACGACTTTCGAGAAGTGAAACGAAAGCGACGGAGCGCCACAAATGGAAAACTAAGTCGACGAGCCTACGTCGACGAGCAGAGACCGCTCGGTTTGCACCCGGTTGTCGCTTCGAGATTTTCATTGGCATTGCCATTAAGCCGCTTCTCACGCTTGTTGTTTGTTTGCATCTTTTTATGCCGTGTCTCTTTGCGTCGTTGCGTCGTGGCGTCGTGGCGGTTCCCCTGCTTGGGGTGCCAGAGAAAATTGTCAGGCACTGTTTTCGCCAAAAAAATTCAGGTTGCCGCACGAGAGGTGCGCAGCGGCGCACGCCTTAACGAAACGTTAAAGAGAACTTGTCTAAGCCTTCACACAGGCTTAGCCGCTTCTACTCAATCGACCACTAAGCTCGTGACAGTTTCAGGAGGGACGGACCGACCGACCGGTTCTGTCTCCCATCTCACCTTTGAGTTTAACTTTGGAGCGAGGCGACTTATGAATGGAAGAAGTGTGTGGCGGCTGGCAATAGCCGCGGTATTGCTTTCGGGACCGGCCGCCGGCGTGCTGGCGGTTGAGCACGGTGTGCTCGATGTAGTTGAGAACGACACCGGCAATGATTTGACATCGGTTACGGTCACTCGTCGAAGCGGTACCGCTGGGTTTGATGTCTTTCCAGGATCGAATCGTGGCGACTACAACTTCGCGATTCAGAATTCTGTCGACACGACCTTCGACCCATTGAATGACCAGAGTTTCGGTATTGCACTGACGACCGTCTATCAAAACTCGAGCACTTCATCAGCGGTCGACCCAGTGAGCGGTTTACCCGACGTGCGTGTGAGCACCACGGCGATCGCACGCAACGCCGACGGAAGCTATTTTGTACCGGTGCATTCCGCCCCTGCTGGCTCTGAGTGGAATGTCGATGTCGGCATCGTCTACTTTCCCTTCGAGAATGGTTGGTATGCGGGCCATGCCTTCAACTCAACGAACGCCAACCCTGGCGTTATTGATGTGTTGAATGGTCCGCTCGGGATCGGCAATGAAGCTCCCCCGATTCGGATTGACGGAGTCGACCCGATTAACCCAGGCGATGGTATCTTTACGGTCGTCTCAGGGGGTCAGTCTACGCTCACCGTTCCCGGCGTCGACGACACTCGACGTCAAGGAATCATGTTCGTAACACATGGAAAAAATGAAGATAACTACGCACTTTCGGGTCCGAGCGCCGACGGATCGGTGTATGAACTATTCGTCAAAGACAACGGAACCAACGGTGCGTCAACCGAAGAAGACCCGATCGCGTTCGCGTTCGTACCGCTTGGTACGCCCAACGTCGTCATGGGTCGCATCAGTGGCCAGGGTGTTACGATGATAGGCAGTGGCGACTTCACAATCGATTACGGCGTCAACGATACATCGACCGGCAACGAAGGGACCTACTTCCTGGAAATCCCCGGTCAAGACCCGACGACCGGTACCATCATGGTCAGCCCGGCCAGGTCGAACGGTGGCTCGGGTTTCGATGGCGACAACATTGTCGCGATTCAGCCTTCGCTCGACGGGACTGGCTGGGTCGTCGAGGTCCGTGACCTTCCGGGTCCCGGTTTGCAGTCAAACGACGCCGAGGCCGCTTTCCACTTTGCTTTCTTCCCGAACGATGGTTCGGTCACTAGTCCAGGTCCGATCATCCCGGTCAGCGATCTTGGTTTCGACGCGACGCTCTCGTCTGTCGTCGCAGGAAATGTTGAAGTGACCGAAATTAATCCCGGCAACGGCAACTTCGACCTGACGGCCCAGTACAGTAACGGATCGTTTGGCACCTTTGTCCCCAGCGTTAACCGGGGCGATATCGCCGTTGGGCACGCAGGTGATTTCTTGATTGAAGGTGAAGGGGTGTTGTTCGCGACTTTGACCCAAAATTTTCGCGACAACAGCGCTACCGGAGGATTCGCCGACTTTGGCGTGAACCCTAGCACTAACGTCGCCAATGGCCGCTGGTTCGTTCGCACCAGCACTGCCAATGGCAACGCGGGTTTCAATGATGAACATAATATCAATTTTGCCACAGCTCACTTCCAGACCAACTCGGGCTTCGACACCGGTGTCGATCTTCCTACGGTTGCTGGTGAAGTGAATGTTTTGCCCGGGTCCGATGTCCCTAGCGTTACCGACGCAACAAACCTGGCTAGCCAAGGCGTCTTGATCGTTGGCGGCAATGGAAACGACGATAACTACGCCTCGGTCACCGTCGGCAGTGATGGCTTCGGCGATGTTTGGCAAGTCGAGCTTCGCGATAACCAAGGCACCCTCGAAGGTGGTACTGACGGCATCAACCACGTCTACATCCCCTTCGCGGACAATGTTGCCGGTCGCATCGCGGCCGATGGCAGCATTCTTGCTTCGTCGGAGATCAGCCCCGGCGTCGCGAACTTCTCGCTCACCCGTACGGCTCCCGGTACCTACGAACTCACGATCGACGGTGTCACCCCAGACGATGGCATGTTGCTGCTTAATAGCGCTCTAGGCGGCTCGACAACATCACTACCGGGCAGTGGGTCAGCCGACTTTAACGGCGACGGTGCCGTCGACGCTGCCGACTACACGGTTTGGCGCGACAACCTCGGCTCGAATGAAGCAACAATCGACATCGACGGAAGTGGCGAGGTCGACGCTGGCGACTACACGCTCTGGCGTGAGCAGTTCGGCACGCCCGGCAGCACCGCTGGCGGTGGCTTCCTCGTCGACGGTGGTGCCATCATGTCGTACGAAGCCGGCCTCAACGGTGAATTCATCATCCAAACTCTGATGGTCGAGTACGAGACCGACGACTTGGGTGGTTTCGTCGTTGGTTCGTCGACCTACACGGTTGCCGACTACGAGTTTCAGTTCGCCTACATCGGCTTCGACAACGCACCGGTCATTGGTTCGTTGGAAACGGCGGCTGTCCCCGAACCGGCCACGATTGGCACTTGCCTGTTGGCCACGCTCGGTTTGTTGGCCGCTCGTCGTCGACTGTCGGGCCGCAAGGGTTAAGCAGTTTGTGCGTTTGATTTGAGTTCAGAGGCAGCACGGCACTGTCGGCGTAACGAAAGTTTGTCGGCAGTGTCGTTTATTTGTTTTTTTATTGTGATAGAGAGCGAAAGAAAAATGTCGAAACGCGATTCGGGTGGATTCACGTTGGTTGAACTACTGGTGGTAATCGCCATCATTGGAATTTTGGTGGCCTTGTTGTTGCCCGCTGTGCAATCGGCGCGAGAGGCGGCCCGCCGGGCGACTTGCCAAAATCACATGAAGCAACTGGGGCTCGCGACACTGAATTACGAGTCGGCACACAAAAAACTGCCTCCTCCATACTGGGGCAGAAAGAAAAATACGCAAACCAATGAGATTTACGACGACCCGAGCGGTCCGCTCCATCAAACGAGTATTGTGACCTTTCTGCTTCCGTTTATAGAACAGCAACCGCTAGCCGACAAATGGGATTGGGAGCAGGATTGGAATTACTCGGGCACCAATCCCCGCGCGCCCGATCCTGAGTCGAATCAGGTTCTTTCGGATACGCTCATCGACATTGTTCGCTGTCCGACGGTGCCCGAAACACGGGCCGAATTCGCAGGAGCAATCGATTACACCGTCTGCGAATTGGTAAACACCGCTTCGGGCAACGCCCTCGACGATTTGATTCGCTCCCGATCCGTCGTTGCAAGACCAAACACCAACGGTGACTATATCAGTGTGCTTGGAATTAAATCGAGGATTGTGAACGGCGAGCGTACGTTTCGGCTCGCCGCTAAATTGAGTCAGACAACCGACGGGCTCTCGCAAACGTTCATGTGGGTCGAAACGGGTGCGCGGCCTGTCCGCTACAGCGGCAAGACACCTGTCGCCGGGGCCGCGACCATGGGGAGTGGTCTCTCATGGGCGACCTACGAAAACTGGCACGACGTTCACAATCGTTGTGGAAACAGCATGATGAATTGCCACAATGGCGACGAAATCTATGGCTTCCACGCCGGTGGTTGTTTCTTCGGCATGGGCGACGCCTCGGTGCAGTTCATCGTCGAGTCCATCGATCCCGACGTCTTTGTTTCGCTGTTTACGCGCGACTCGGCCGACATCGTCGGCGAGACTTTTTAATCGTTCTAACGAGGGCCCTCAAGTTCAAATGGGGGCAACTCGTTGACCTGTGCGGGAACGGTTGCCGAGAGGCCCGACTTCTCAGGGTCACTATACTGCCCATTCAGACGATCTTTCGGTTCGTACATTTCGCTGTCGACTCCCTCGGGAATCTCTTCGTGCCAGATGATCGCCACGTTAAACTCGCCTGCCGGTGCGCCGTCGTTTGGCTTGAACGAAGTGAGCGAAAAATCGCCGTCGTCGCCAACAATGGCGTAAGGTGCTGGCATTTTCGGCCCGAGCAACTCGTCGCTGGCGCCAAAGAGGGTAATCTTCGCCCCAACGGCCGGTTGACCATTCACAGTCACCCTGCCGCTGGTCGGGTAGGTTGGCACGCGACCGTCGTCAGTTTTTCCGCAACCGACAACGAGTGTGCTAAGGCTGGCGAGTAAGGTGGCAACATAGAAGCAGCGAGACATCAAGCTTTCCCTTCAGAATCGGGCAGATATTAGTAACGAACAGCTAGTTTACGAATCGCGCGTTAATGTTTCGTGAAGGCTTTTTGCTCCGATGCCCACTTTCTCACGGGACAAACGCCACCCCACCGGCGACAATGGGATAAACACCCGTTGACTCCGACAGACAGGGCGGCATGACCAAGGGCTTGGCGAGCAGCGACATCGCGAGACTGCTCGACGACCATGGCCCGGCGCTGCGGCTCTACGCCAGTGGGTGGTCGAATTCGCCCGATGACTGCGTGCAAGAAGCATTGATAGAAATTGCGGGGCAGGTGCCGCCTCCCGAGCGGCCACTCGCCTGGCTCTATCGAGTCGTGCGACGGCGTGCCCATTCGCATCACCGGGGCGAGTCGCGACGGATGCGTCACGAAACGAACGCGGCACAACTGAAAGCTCTCGCGACATCGAAACTTGAGTATGCCGAGCTACGCGACCTGCTCGCCCAGCTCGACGAGGTGTCGCGCGAGCTCGTCGTGCTGAAGATTTGGGGCGGGCAGACGTTTGCGGAAATTGCGGAGATCACCGGTCGGTCGACGAGCACACTGCACCGCGACTACGTGGCCGCCATCGAACGACTCCGCACACTATGGATCGGGCCAATACCAGTCGCCACCAACGAGACGAGCCATGTATAACGAGCGTTCAACAGTCACTGAATTTGAAGCGGCCCTCGCTGTTGTGAAGCTGCCCGAGGTATATTTCGATCGCGACGCCCTGATGTACGAAGCGGGTCGCCAAGCTGAACGCGCGGTCCGCGCCGACCAAAGGTTTTGGCGGACCAGCACAGTCGTCGCATTAGCCGCGAGTTTGGTGTTAGGTGCTTTGCTCGTCCGCGAATGGAACGAGCAGGTGCAAGTGGTGGCGAACGTAGCAGCGAGCGTCGAAGTCGATGCCGAACTGCCATCGCCCGGAGTCAACGAGGTCGTCGAGACCGAGCAAGTGAATGTCCCAAGTTCCGCTGCTTCGGCAAAGGGCGTTTACGGGTCGCCACCCAGCGCAAGCACAGCAAGTGGCTGGTTGGCTTGGTGGCCGGGCGATGTGCCGGTGCCGCCAGAAAGAGTCGCGACGATGAGTCTGATTGGCAGGCGTTCGCAATTCTCCGATGGTCAAAGGTTTTTGAGCCGTGGCGAAGCAACCGCCACGCCGCCCACGGTACGAACGGCTCGCGAACTGCTCGACGAATTGCTGGGATCGTGAATGTGGCCACGCCTTGCAAGCGCGTGGACACTTCGGCGACAGCGTAAACAAGTTCATCCACCGTCTGGCGACGGTGGCTACATTCGATGGAGCCCACTATGAAATACCTTGCCCTCCTACTCACACTCGCCGCGACGACGATGGCGACGATGGCATCGGCACAGACGATTTGGGATCGCGACGCTGTCAACGATGTCGAAGTCATCCGCATCGCGGCCGACCCGGCCGATGCGCCGTCGCCACTGCTAAAGTATCGGTTCGATCTTAAGCCCTCGCAAACGACACCGGGTAATGCGGCAGCCGATTATCGGCGGGCGTTTGCCGAGAACGGGACGCGCGGCGCGTGGGAAGCCGCTCGCCAGATGTATCCCGGCGATCAAATCGATGGCGAGCCACTTGCCGAACGACTCTACGATTCCGACACACCCCTTCACAAACTCCCCAAGGACAAGATCGCAAAGGTGTCGCAGAAGTTCGACAGCGTTATCCAGAACTACGTCGGCCCTGGCACAAGTCGACGCCGGTGCGATTGGGAACTGCCGACGCTCGATCTGAAAGGGCCTGATTTGATTGCGATGCTCTTACCCGATATTCAAGGGATGCGTTCGCTCTCGCGGGCGGTCTGTTTACAGACACGCGCGGCACTCGTCGAGCGGCGCTACGACGACGCGATTGATCTGATGCGAATTAACTACACAATGGGCCGCGACACGGGCCGCGAACCCTTGCTTGTCTGCGACCTCGTTGGAATCGCCATTTGTGGAATGGCGAGCAACACGGTGCTCGACCTGATTGGTTCGCCCGATTCGCCGAACATGTACTGGGCGCTGACGAACTTGCCGACGCCACTGGTGCCGATCCGCCGCGCGATTGAGGTCGAAATGGAAATTGGCAAACGGACGCTGCCGTTCTTGCTCGATGTCGAGAATGCCAACTGGTCGTACGACGAATGGAATGCCCGTTGGAAACGAGGGGCGCGCGTCTTTGACGAGAATCATTTATGGATGGATGAAGACGAACTGCCGCGGGGCATTGAACTAACGCCCATGCTGTTCGGTGTGGCTAGCTACACTCACGCCAAGTCGCGAATGGTCGGCTGGGGTTACGACACCGACGCGGTCGAAGCGATGCCTGTCGGCCAAGTGCTGGCTCTTTATTCGTCGCGAGTCTATCAAGACATCGCCGACAAGATGGAAGTGGCCCAGAGCCTGCCCTATCCGGAGTCGCGTGCCATTTATGACGAAGCCGACAGAGATTTACAGCAACGTGGCCCCTACTCGAATCACCCCGACCGCGAATTGATACCACTGGCAAGTCTGTTATTACCGGCCGTTGGGGCATCGCGTGATGCCGAAGTGAGGCTTGACCGCACAATCGCGGCACTGCGAGTGATCGAAGCGTTGCGAATGCACGCCGCTCGAAACGACGGAGAGTTGCCAAAGTCGCTCGGCGACGTGACTTGTGTCCCCATTCCCAAGAATCCCGCCACCGACAAAGGGTTTGTGTACAATCTCGAACAGATCGATGGAAAAGCAACAGCGGTCCTCACGCTTCCCAGGAGCGATGGGATAACCCAGTCGTATCGCTACGAACTGACGATGCAGTAGAACGACAATAGCCGACGAGCTACGCCTCGTCGCTGAATCAGGGAGCACATGGCAATTGGTTCTCACTTGATCACTTGCTAATGATGACTCCGACGAGACGTAGCTCGTCGGCTATTGAATCTGTCGACTTTTTACTTACCCCTTTCGCATCGGGAGCCTTCGCGATGAAACGATTTTTGTTCGCCTTTGCCCTGCTCGTCCCCCTTTCCCCCTGTTGGGCCACGTCGCCCGACATTGAGCGTGTCACGACCGCCATCACACCCTATCTAAGCGACGATACGTTCGCCGTGGCGACCTTGGGGGTCGACGAGGCGTGGCCGAAAGCGGTGGGCGATATGCTCATCGACTATGGCATCGTCCCCGAAGACGAAGTCGCCACGTTGCGTCAGAACTTGGGCCAAGTCAAAGGTGCGCTGGCGACGCTGCGCGGGTTTGGCGTTCGCGAAGTGACGGTTGTTGTCGGAGTCGCCGACGTGCGGCCCCAGGCGGGGCCGCTGCTGGTGGTGACTTGCGACGAACCGGCCAAAGACGCGCTCGATATGCTTTTGAAGCAATTCCTCGCACAGCCGACCCCGAAGCTCTCGAGCCAATGGGTGGGCGACCATGTGCTGGTCGGGACATCGGCAACCATCGAGCGATATGAGACCCTCCAAAAAGCCGACCGCAAAGACCTGGTCGATGGACTGCACGCGACACTCTCGGACGATGCAAGCGGCGGATTGGTCGCCGCCCCCGGCGACGATGTCCGCCGGGTGCTACGCGAGTTGTGGCCCACGCTGCCGGCACCTTTCACCGATCTCGATGCGACGCTCATGGCCGATGGGGTTCGTGAGCTGAGGGTCACGCTCCGTCGCCCGCCCGAGTGGCAGGCACGCGTCACTCTCGAAGCGGCCAGCGATGTCGATGCGAAGACACTCAAGACTCTCGCCGAACGGGGGCTCGCCCAACTGGTAATCATGGCGAGCCAACAACAGGGGGGCGAACCGATCGCGGCAGCCCTGACGCAAGCGGTCCCGTTGCTACGCCCCAAGCAGCAGGACAACAAGCTAACTATTGACCTCGCGCACGACAACCCACAAGTGAAGCAGATGGTCATCAACGTCATGTTGCCCACATTGGCCAGTGCCCGCGAAAGTGCTCGGCGCAATAGCCGCATGAACGATATGAAGTGGATCGCGCTCGCGATGCACAACTATCACGACACGTTTGGTTCGTTCCCGGCATCAGCAGCGATTTGCGATAAGGATGGCAAACCGCTGCTGTCGTGGCGGGTGGCGGTGTTGCCATTCATCGAAGAAAACGAGCTGTACCAAAAATTTCACCTCGATGAACCGTGGGACAGCGAACACAATCTCAAGCTCGCCAAGGACACTTTACCCGGGGTCTACTTTGGCAACGTGAGCGACGAACTGAAGCAGCAGGGGAAGACGACCTATCAACTGCCGGTGACCGAAGAAACTGGTTTCGCACCGATAGCAGATGCGAAGATCGTCGAACGGAACTTCGGCGATGGCAAGGCTTTCGCCCGCGAGGGAACTCGCATTCAGAACATCACTGACGGCACGTCGAACACCATTATGGTGGTTCAAGTCGCCGACGAGAACGCTGTGTTTTGGTCAAAGCCCGACGATTGGTCGCCCGATTTGGCCGATCCGCTGGCGAAGCTCAAACAAGCGGGCCGCGATGGCTTCGTGTCCGCCAACATGGACGGCAGCGCGCGGGTGATTCCGTTCGAGGTCGATATCGAGCTACTTAAGAAGCTGCTCACACGTGCCGGGCGCGAAGTGATCGATTGGGACGAAATTCCGTAGTCCGTGCTACGCCGAGCGGTGCTACGGGCGTTCGCGTAGCTCCGTCGACGAAACATCTTCACGAAACTCGGCTTCAGCAACACCTTCGCACAGCGACCGCAACCCGCTGGGGAGCTCGATATTGCTGAGGCCTTGAAATAGTCCGTTACACAAACGACCGAACACAACGAACCGGCAGCCGAGTTGGGCGAGTTCGCGAAGTGCCGATTCGAGTCCCGCGCTGCCACCGCTGTAATAAGTGGGTTCGCCGATGCGAGCGATTGTGTCGACGCCTACGGCAAAGACGCAGCCGGGCAGGAGTCGGGCTTTTTCGACGAACGTCGGCGCGGTTGTGATGACATAAGGCGACTCGCCGAACTGCGCGACGCGGTGGGCGAGATCAACAAAATCGAGGGCTGGTTTGTCGACGTTGGTCAGCGAGAGCTCGTAAATCGCAGGGCGGCCAGTTAGTCGCTGGGCCACTTCGGCGATGCCCCGATGTCCGGCGTGAAGTGGGTTGAACGAACCGCTGACAACGATCGCGTCTGGCAGTTCATCGGCTTCGACACCGCTTGCTACGAAAGGGCGTTCTCCAAGCAGCAATTCGCTCCACTCGGGCGGAGCAGTTTTCACGTCGTCGACAATTCGCTCGTCGCCGGTGAGCGAGATTTCGACGGAAGATATTTCGAGTGCTTTCGCGATTGCGCACAGCACCATTCGCGCGGCAACAGATTCTTCTTGCCACCGCGAGCGAGCCCCCTTGGCGAGAGTCAGTGAGAGCGTTCCTGTCGCGAATTCGGTTTGCCAAGAGACATGCACGCGATGGTCACCTCGCTTGGGGCGATCGCTGGCGAGTGCTGCGGTGCAACCGATGCCGACGAGCGCGGGCCGCACTTCGCCCCCGAGCTTTGTCGCGCGCGTCCAAGCCGCCATGGCAATAATGCGGCTCGTGTCGGCGCTGCAAGCCGAAGCGGTTGCCGCTCCGAGGAATTGGCTGAGCGACTCGGGCGAATAGGGACACAGCCCTTCGAGCAGCGTTCGCGACGCCCCCGGCACACCGGTCAGTTGGCCGATGGCAGTCGCCCCGCCACCCGTCGCGACGACAACCATCTGGCGCCCGCTGGTGTGAATCGACTCGATGAGTTGCTGAATGTCGTTGTCCATCGTGTTGCCAAAGGGCGTCTTTTGACTTCTTGCATTGTTGCAGGTTGGCAACGCGGTGCGAATTGGCCGCTTGGGAGTACCAGCCGGTTTGACTCATTCGAGGCACTTGGTAGCGAATCTAACGATTATCGGGCGGGCAATCGAACTGACTTCCGGTTGCCGGTCGTGTAGGGCACACGCCTTGCTTGCAACGACTCCCGAAAGGCCGCACGATCAAGGCCGCTCTCCCCTCATCTCAACGGCAAACAGCTATGGCTGAAGTCATCGAGGTCAACGACATCGAATCGCTCGCCGCTTATAAACTAGCGTGGGACTCGCTGTTTCCCGAAACGCCTCGCGCTTCGTTTTTTCACACCTACGACTGGTTCGTCAACTGGTACAACCATTTTGGTAAAGACGCTCGGCTTCGCGTACTGATCATCCGCGCAGCAAGCAAGACGATCGGCATCGTGCCATTGGTCGTGCGCATCGAGCGACACCGACTCGGCAGTGAACGTGTGCTGACTTTTCCGCTCGACGACTGGGGCATGTGGTACGGATCGATTGGCAAGCACGTGGCCGCCACTTGGTCCGTGGCCGCGAAACATATCGCCACGTCGCGCCGCGATTGGGATTCGGTGCGGCTTCGCTGGCTCGACGGAGGTGGAGTCAGCCGCTGCCAAAGCGCTTTGCGGACCGCGGGTCTGACCTCGCGACGAGCCGAACATCAGCAGTCGTCGCTTATCGATATGGCCACGACCTGGGAAGACTACCTTTCAAACCTGGATCGTAAAGTCCGGCACGAAGTCCGTCGCACACTGCGCCGGTTCGACGAAAATCGATCGATTGAGTTCGCGCGCCATCGTCCCGAGCCGGCGCGCGATGGCGATGGCGACCCGCGGTGGGATTTGTTCGACGCTTGCCACGACGTCGCCGACCAGAGCTGGCAGTCGCACGCGACCGATGGCAACACACTTTGCCACCCAGCGTTTCGCGATTTCTACCGCGATGCTCACGCCACGGCGGCTCGGCTCGGCATGGTCGACATCAACGTGCTAAGTTCGGGCGGGCGCCCGATCGCCTTTTGCTACAACTACCAATATCGAGGCCGAGTGTTCGGGCTGCGAATGGGTATGGACCGCGCGCATGGCCCAAGCGGTGCCGGTCGCGCGGCCGTTCTGATGATGCTTCGCGACGGCTTCGCTCGGGGCGACAGCCGCGTCGAAATGGGGATTGGTGAGTGGCGCTATAAGAGCGAACTGCGCACGTCCGTCGAACAAAACAGCCACATCACCCACATCGCCCCGCTCGCGTGGCGTACCCGAGCGATCGAGCTCTCGCAGCACGTGCGGAAGCTCGTGGCCCGTTAAGCTATGAGCCGTTACTCTTGCGCAGGTGGGAATGACGGAACACTATCGGCATTCTCGGCGTCGAGCTGCCAAGCGGCACTCAAGACGGCTGTGACGAACAGGCCGATGCGTGGTTGCAGCGACGCACGAGGACCGGCGATGTTGAGCCGCCGAATATCGTGGTCGTTCACAAATTGCACGAGTCGCTGGGCTAAGTCCCGCGTTCGCTCGGCCGTCCCCCAAAGCGGAAGTTCTCGTTCGACCAGCACCAGCACGGGCTTCGCCTGTGTATGGGCCAAGTCGACTGTCAGCCGAGTGCCACCGCGCAGGGGCCTCGCGATGGCGAATACGACCGTGCCACCCGAGTCACGAATGTTCCACTCGGTTCGCTCGGCGTAGCGAAACGACGGCGTTTCGCGCAGGGCGTAGCGCTCATCGAGCGGGCCATCTTCGGCCCGACGACCGCGCGGACACCAACCGTCGTGGGGCAAGTCTTGAGCGATGGCGAAATCGAGTGCCGCGCGATCGGCTCCCGATTGTCCTCCGGAGACGATGGTGAGATCGCGAAACGACATGCGTGGCTCGGCGGGCTAGAATCGGGCTCGCCGATAATTATGCGCGAACCGCTGCTCACCGCCACAACAAAAAATGGCCAGCGGCCAACCGAGTGGAGAGGCGCCACTGGTCGACCGCTGGCCGCAAACGTCTTCGCACTCTAATTGCGTCGTCGCCGACGGGCGATCAGCCCGCCACCGGCGAGTATCGAACCGACCAGCGCAAGCGACGAGGGCTCGGGAATCGTACGCACGACCTCGAAGCTAACACCGATGATGGGTGTCGTCGAAGTCAACGTGCTGAAGTCGAAGAAGTAGCCGACTGGCGTCTCGACACCGTCGAAAGCACTGAGGTTGGTGAAGTTAAACGTGACCGGCAGGTTTTCGTTTTCGCGGTTGGCGTTTGTTCCACCCACGATGAAGGCCCCGTTGAGCGGATTCTGTGTCTCCGAACCAGCGTCCCAAATTCGGCTCGCGTCTTCGGTAAAGCCGGGCAAGATTAAGTTCCCGTTGAGGTCGAAGACTTCGAACAAAGTCGGTGATGCGTTCCCCAAGAATGCGTCGGTACTTGGCACGACCATCGTACCGAAAGTGAAGAACCGATTGCTGGTGTCGACAATGAAGACGCCCGAGTTGATTTCGCCAGGCAAGATGGGAGGCGCACCGCTGGGATCGAAGATACTGCCAAGGTTGGCATTCGGCTCGGCGGCGGCGAAAGCCGGAAACCACGTCGATCCCGAACCCCCTTCGGCAATGGTCACGATGGGTGCGGTCGAAATATCGGGCTCGCCCAACAAGAAGGCGAACTCGTCGTTGTTGAACGCATTGAACGTACCGTTGCCAAAACCGAACCGGAACGGTGCGAGTGCAACGCTATTTTCGGGGGCAAGGTTTTCGACCGTAACGCGGATTTCAACCAGCTTCGCGCCGGCAACATTCCAACACGAAGAGGCAACGCAGGTCGTCAAAAGCAAACAAGCAAATTTCATTGTGAGAGTTCCTGTGAGGAAAATAGTTTGTAGAAGAAGTCACTTGACGGCAGTTCACATCAGATCATTGGCGGTACCAAGCGTAAGAAGCCCCTTAACTGGCAGGAGTATGGCCGGTGAAGGCGAACGCGACGGTGAGGTACTTCACCGTCAGTCGGACACTAACCGTCGTGCGTGAACTGGCTCACGCTTCGGGCCGGAGGAATTGCCGCAACATGCGACCGACTCGCTAGCAGTCGCGGCAAAGATGTCGCGGGCGAACGTTGCGCACCTTGCCGAGTCGCATGTCGCTAACCACGGCGACACAGCGACACGGCGGGTCGTTTATGAACTCAAAACCAGTTGTCCTGGGAGCGGCTGTCGTGCTAGATGAGACCTTTGAGAACACCGCGGGGTGAAAGTTCGATTGGTTCTTCGCTGTGGTTTTTCTTGGAAGCCCGTGATGCTGCTTTTCTCGAAAAACTTTGCAGAATGTTGCACTAATTCGCGGCGAGTTTGCCACTAACCCCTGAAACGACTGCTTTCGATACCCTTGCACCTACCCAAACGAGTACCGACATGCGACTCACACTCCGCACGTTGCTGGCCTACATGGACGATATTCTCGATCCGCAAGACCAAGCCGACCTTGAGCGGCGGATTTCCGAAAGCAAATTGGCGACCGACCTATTGCATCAGACGCGCGATGCGACGCGACGGCTTCGACTTGGCGCACCGCCGGTGTTGGGCGAGGGGCTCGAAGCCGATCCGAACGTGGTCGCCGAGTATCTCGACAGTACACTGCCGGCCGAGTCGGTGAACAATTATGAGAAAATGTGTCTCGAGTCCGATGTCCACTTGGCCGAGGCCGCGTCGTGTCATCATGTGCTCACCATGGTGCTGGGGCAGCCAGCCGATGTCGATCCGTTGCTACGAGCACGGATGTACGATCTGCCCAATGCGCCACGCTCGCGTGCCGCAGGCGGAGGCAACTTGCCGGGAGACGAAGTCGATCCGGCCGGCACGACAACAACCATTGTGTCGGCCTCACCAGCCGACTCGAACGGTGCCGCAAATAGCCCTTCGCATCCAACCTCGCAGTCGGCGTCCCATCTCTCTTCTGGAAAAATGGAAGTCCCCGATTACCTTCGCGAGGGTCAGCCGTCGCTGGTGAAGAATTTGGCTTATGCCTTGGCGGCTTGCCTGCTGCTAGCGATTGGTGGCTACTTTTTGTTCGGTCCCGATGGATTGTTGAGGGGAGATCGGCAAATCGCGCAAAACGACGGTCAAGACGAGAACGTGCCGGTGATCGAGGGTGTCCCGGCTCCGTCCGCCGGTGGTGATGAAACAACGGCTCCAGGAACCGACGACGGCCTGATGCCGGCACCGTTCGTTCCGGGCGATGGCACAGCCAACGATTCGGGTAATGGGGCGACGGGACTGCCAACCATTCCAGAGGCGACCATTCCAGAGGCGACCATTTCCGACGACATCGACCTGCCGACGATCGACGAAAACCCATTGCCGCCGGTCGAACCGATTGCGAACGATCCCGAGATGGGCGACTCCGCCGGTACTGATCCCGATGATGCTGAACTCGACGGTATTGACCCAACGCCAGACACTCCGATCGACACAAACGTCGACGAAGCATCGGCCGTTGGCAACGGTGACGCCGGTATGCCGGTCGAACCGAAACCCACAGTACCCGCTGTGCCAGTTGTCGGCGACAACTCGGGTGAGACGGCGATTCCGCCCGCCGTCGCCGATGGTCCGCTGGGGACCTTCGTCAGCGTTCACGAAATTCTGCTGCGCCATGACGATGCCGATGACTCGTGGCGACGACTTGCCAAGGGGACAGCCATCAAAGCCGGTGATACGCTGCTCGCGCTTCCGACCTATCGGCCCGAGTTAGCGATGGTCTCGGGGCTCCGCGTCGAACTGTCGGACGTGACCCGGGTACTCGTGGGAGTGACTGCCGATGGACCCGCCTTCAAGTTGGCTTACGGACGGATGTTCATATCCAATAATGGAGCGAATGCCAACTTCGTGACGATCGACATCGATGGCCAGCCACAGACGTTTGAGATTCCACCCATGGCGGCCGTGGCCGTCGACGTGCAGCGGCAGTTTGTACCCGGCATGGCGATCGGCGACGTGGCGAGCCCCTCGCTGGCGATGATTTATGTGCCCGATGGCGATGTGGTTGCCATCGCCAGCGACGGCGCGCGGGTGCCGGTCGAAGCCAACAGCGAGTGGTCGATCACCCCCGATGGTGCCGCCAAAGTCGCGCGACTTGCCAAACAGCCCGAGTGGTTGACCGAACAGAAACTCGATTTTCTCGTCCAGTCGGCTTCGCGCAACATCGAACAAGTGTTCGACAGCGAACGCTCGGCACGCATCCAGTTACTCGGCTTTTATGAAAACACCAAGCGGAGTGAAGAGCGCGATCTGGCCGCGCGATGTGCCGTCCATGTGGGGCAATTCACGCCCTTTGTGCTCGCACTGTCTGACTCGGCTCAGCGGGCCAACTGGAGCGACCATATCGAAATGCTCCGTACCGCCATTGCCAGTTCGCCCGAACTCGCCAAACAAGTCAAGCAAACAATCGCCGATTTGCGTGGCGACGCCGAGGCCGATGAACTGTACGAAATGATTCGTGGCTATTCGATCGATCAGCTTGGCGCGACTCCCCAAGCTGTGCAAACGGGCGTGCTGCTCAAACTCATCAACTGGCTCGAACACGACCGGCTTGAATACCGCGTACTCGCTTTTCACAACCTCAAGCAACTCACCGGCAAGAGCCTGCTCTACCAACCTGCCGGCAGCACCAGCACCCGCGACCGGGCAGTCCGCACATGGCGCGAGCGACTCGACGGTAACGAACTGGTCGATGTGACCGAGTAGCTAGCTAATGCAATTCTTGTCGATCCTGTCAAACCCGACGATTTGGCATCACACCCGCAAAATCTCGTAACCTTTCCGCTGCTCGCGGGCAAATAGCGCCATCGCTTGCGGGTCGTCGACGATGGTTTCGGTCTTCGGATTCCACTTGATCGGACGCCCAAGCCGGGCGGCGATGCTAGTCAGGTGACACGTGTTCATCGTCTGTAAGTGGGTATAAACATCGCTCACCGGCAGACCTCCTTCGCGGATGCAGCGATAGAAGTTGTTCTTGTGGCCTTCAAAGGGTTTGCCTTTGTAGAGGCGCTCGACGTCTTCGTCGGTGAACTTGCCTTCATCCCAGTTTTCTTCGACCGGCTTTCCTGTGATTTTGCCTCGATTAACGAACAGTCGCCCTTCGGTTCCCTCGAAGGTGATACCGTTGTCGCCTCGGCTAGTCACACCGAGCGTGATGCCGCTGGGGTATTTGCACTTCACCGAAAAATCGTGTGCCGTGTTGTAGCTATCGTCGACGGTGGGATAGCCATCGACAAACTCGACGGGGTGCTTGGCGTCGGTGCCGTCGATTTCGATGGGTCCGTCGCCGTATTCATCTTCGCCGAGCGCCCAGGTGGCGATGTCGACATGATGGGCACCCCAGTCGGTGAATTTGCCGCCAGAGTATTCGTACCACCAGCGAAATTCATAATGACAACGCCGCTCGCGGTAGTCGACCTTTGGTGCTTGCCCCAGCCACATCTCCCAGTCAAGTTCTTTCGGCACGTCGGCCACAGGAAACGGGCCGCCGGTGGGCGAACCATTGATGCCGGCGGTGACATTTTTGATTTCGCCCAATAGCCCCTTCTGCACCATATTCACGGCGCGCAGAAAGCGGCCACGATCGCTGCGCTGTTGAGTCCCCACGAAGAAGACGAGCTCGGGATGTTTCTTGCACGCATTACGGATGAGCTGGTTTTCTTCGAGCGTTAACGTCAACGGTTTTTGACAGAAGACGTGTTTGCCCGCCTCGAGTGCCTCGATACAAATCTTCGTGTGCCAGTGGTCGGTCGTCACACAACTAATGACGTCGACATCGTTGCGGTCGAGTACCTTGCGATAATCGCCATACCCATCGGCTTTGCCTTTGCCGATCTTTTCGGAATTCTTCGCTTCGAGCATGTGCCGCTCGTCGACATCGCAAACGGCCATAATATCACCAAACGTGGCATGCGCGCCCGCGTCTCCTTTGCCCATGCTGCCGGTGCCAATGCAACCGATCCGCGGGCGGTCGTTCTTCGACTCGTTCGCGAACGCTTTTTGGGTCGACGGAAAGTAAACGGCCGCCGCAGCGGCAGTGCCGGCGATCGAGCCCTGTTTCAAGAAATCGCGACGCGATGCGTTTGAGATTTGCACTGAGTTGTTCTCCGGATTGTGGTCGTTAGTCAATAGCCAAATCAAAGCGTCGGCTCAAATCTTTGATTCGTCCTATTGTCGGCGGGATGCGACTGCATTGCAAGTTGATTTTTACGGTTCAACAGCCTCCACTACGTTGCTTTTTTGACGCACACCATCAGCAGTCAATGTCGCAAAACTCCAACGTCAACTCGTTGCCAAGGCCCGCCCAGCCCACTTTTCCCCTTTAATTCTCGTCTCTCCAAAGCTTTTGGCACACCGAGTGCAATCTCGCTCTCTCAATCCTCCCTCCCCCGAAGCGATGCCTGGCGGCCGGAGTCTTGTCCCCTCGGACTCCGGTCGCCGGCGTCGTCTTTGCGGTCACATGAACCGAACACAAAGTCTTTTGCGTGATAACGATATTTGAAACGATCGACCTGGCCGCTGTCGTCGCTTGTCATGGCCGCGAGCTGATTACCGAACAGGCCCACCTGCCCGCGAAATCAATCGCCAAGATCTGGGCGGCATCGCGGAGTCGGCTCGACGCCTGGGACTACGACCTCGGCATCTACGACCGCGCAGCGAAGGGAGGCACATGCGAACTTGGCGACCGACTTGTGCGATTGATGCTCGAAATCCACTCGAGCGAAGTGCTCACGCGCACGCTTGCCGCGCTGTTTGCCGCCCACGACAACTTTCATCGCAGACATAAAGCCACGCCAATCGGCGAAAACTTGCTCGCTTGTCAACGCCTTGCCACCCGCCGCGCGATTGCCCTGGTCGGCGAAGTGAACGCTTCGCACGAAGCACTGCAAACCGCCCAATCGATTCGCCGCGCGATCGCCCAGTACACGGCCATCACCGACCGACTGCTCGCCACGTTCGCGGAGTTCGCCGATGTCGCCCGCTTCGCTCACGAACCGTCCGCATTGACCGGCACGCGGCCACCGAGTCCCTTTGAACTCTCGCTGATCGTCAAACCGCTGGCCACCTCGCCGTCCATCAAGGGCATCAACAGCGAACTCAACCGCTCGCTGGCCGAAGGCATCATCGGCCTCTTTGGCCCCGAACTCTTCGACACGTTCGGTACGCTCAGAGCAACGATGCTCCAGCGAATCGACCGCCTGACCGACGAAACCGAAGCATTAATCACCAGCGGATTTTAGTGACAAGCTCGGCGCGCCAGCGGGTGAGTCGTAGGCCCGAACGAGCGTACTCGCGCTGTTCCGGCAGCACTTCTCGCGACCCAAAGTGGTCAGCGGCCAGCAAGCGAAGAGCGGCGAAGCCGCTGGGTTTCTAGCGGCCTTGAATCGAGTGAGCGGCACAACTAACTGGACAGCGCAAGTGCGATAAGGCCGATACCAGGGACCGCCAATAGACGCGGATAAACGCCGATGATTCTTGATTGAAAGTACCCTATCTGGCGAAAGCCGCACCGACGTTGCGTCTGAATCGTAAACGAACAACGGCTTAGCGCTGTACAGCAAATTCGGGGAGCGTCGGAACTCGCTTTCCAAAATTGACAGGATAACAGGATCGGCCGGATTGACTGGATAACCTCTTTCGTTGGCGGCTTCGCTTCTTCCCGTTGATGCCGCCGATCCAGTCATCCTGTCCATTAACGAACGACGGGCGAACGACGACTTCACGCTGTCCAGCTAACCACCGCCGCAATTTCCGAGTGCAAAGCCGTCGTTCACTTCGATCGGTAGAGTTCGACCCTCGCACAACGGCAACTGAGCCGTACACAATCGTATTCTCGATGTCTCCACGCAGATTGTTGTCGAGTTCACAGGCATCAAGATGCAACGACCTCAGCTAGCCGACTTTGCGTCGTTTGCGTCGTGGCGGTTCCATAACTTACCAATGAAGGTGGCCAATAATCGTTGTCGAAAAGGGCTCGCGACTATGCTACAAAGAGAGTGCCGCAACAGCGCGACCCTTCGCCTTAGGAACGAACGCAAAATAACTTCCGCATATGAACGAGTTACGATTGACGTTAGCATCGAGAGAACGGCAGTTGCGAAAAAATGGGACTGGCTCCGCAGCCTGTCGAGTCTCCAGCACTTGGGACCATTTTCTGCGGTG
>JBGSRO010000233.1:0-9326 GCA_041737535.1 Pirellulales bacterium
GCGGGTAACTTTTCGGCGACACCCGCGGCTAGCGCCGACGGCTCAAATTGATTGCAGTTCGTATAGCTCTGACTTGGCCGATTCGAGTAATTCCAAATGCGCGGTTGCCATGCCGAACGTTTCGTCGACCAACGTTCGCGAGGCGGCAGCGGTCGAAAGTTCTTCGCTCAGCACGGCGAGCACATCGACATCGATTTGTTGTCGCGCGATAGCGTAGTCGAGCAGCGTATCGATTCGCAGATCGTGTTTGCTGGTGAAGTCCATCGGGAACTCGCCGTAGTTCGCAATGTACCCAGCCGACTCGATCGCACCGGCGATCCGTTCGACCATGAACGCTTGGTCTTCGGCAATATCGTCGAGCGTATCAACGACGGCCTCACTACCAATCGGAACATACGGACGTGCGAAGGCAACATACTGTGGGAACGAACGGGCGACGATGCTGAGCGCGCGATTCAGGATGTTAGCGGTCGATTGTTTCATATTAAAATGTTTTGCCGCCGATTAACGCAGATGCACACAGATTAAGAAAACAGAAAGAGTGCGGCCACTTGTTTAAACGCGGTTCTATGATTTGCGGAAGTTCGTAACTATGTGAGCCCGTCTGCGTTTATCCGCGTTCATCTGCGGTTAATTATCTGACTCCGCGCTCTCGGCGTTCTCCTTGGTTTTGTTACGGCCCCACGAATTGTCGTGCGACTTGCGAGGTGATTTCTGTCAACCCGGCGGGAAGTATTCCCAGCACGACAACCGGAATGGTCAGCACCATCACCAGCGAAACGGGCCACAGCCCAATCGTGACTGGCCCCCGCGTCGTCGGTTCGGGGTCGATGCACATCACCCTGGCGACGTTCATGTAATAAACCAGCGCGATGACCGTATTGATTCCGGCCACCACCAATAGCCCAATCATCAGCGGGTCGCCCGCCTGAGCGAGCGACAGGAAGATGGCGAACTTGCCAATCCAGCCCGCGAGCGGGGGCAGTCCAATCAGCCCGACCAGAATCACCACCATCGAAGCAACCATTAGCGGGCACTGGCGAATGAGTCCGCCATAGTCGGCGATTTGTTCGCTGCCGATGGCGTTCCGAAGCACGGCAACAATAGCGAAGGCGCCGAGGTTCATGAACAGATAAATGCCCAAGTAAATGAGCAGTGCGTCGACCGCATCGGCCGCTCCGGCGGGGCCCATCCACAGCGCAGCCGCCACGGCCATCATCATGTAACCAGCGTGCGCGATGGTCGAGTAGGCGAGCATCCGTTTGATGTTCGTTTGTCCATAAGCGGCCAAATTGCCAAACGTGCAAGTCACAACGGCGACGATGCCGACCACGAGCGCGAGAAAGCGACTGCCCGATAGGGGAGGTTTTGCGTCGTTGTCGGTGACGGTTGTGCTCGCTACGAGTTGCACAGGAGCAACGCTCGCAGCCACTTGTGGCTCAGCCGCAAGCGGCATGACGACGCCAATCGTCAAGCGTAGCAGCAGCGCCAAGGCGGCCGCTTTAGATGCGACCGAAAGGTAACCGGCGACCTCGGCCGTCGCTCCCTCGAACACATCGGGGCACCAAAAGTGAAACGGTACCGCCGAGAGCTTGAACGCCAGCCCGACGCCGATCATCAAAATTGAAAGAACGAACGCGAGCAAGATACCATTGTTCTCGCCACTGGCGGCGAGCGCGGGAATGTCCATTCGAGCGAGCTGTGTCGCGAGCGTCGGCAGGTGAGCCGTGCCGGTGAGGCCAGCCAAGAGCGTAATGCCATAGAGCATAATTCCAGCGGTCCCCGCGCCGTAGATCGCATACTTTAGCGCGGCTTCGCCCGCGCGGCGGCTGTTCTTCACCATGCCCGCGAGAACGTAGCAGGGGACGCTGGCCATTTCGACACCCAAGAAAACGATGAGCAGGTGGTTGGCCGAAGCCATGATGCACATGCCGAGAGTCGCGCCAAGCAACAGTGTGTAGTAGTCTTGACCGTCGAATCGATCGGCTAGTCCCGTGATGCGGCTCAGTAGAATTAGCACCAAAGTCGATGCCAGCAACACGATGCGCAGATAAACAGTGAGGGCGTCGTAGACGAGCATTCCGGTAAAGAGTTCAACACGAGCGAGTTCACCAATGTTCGCGAGCCCTACTTTGGGAATCGCCATCGCCAGTGCCAAAGCGCTGCCAGCAAGCGCGATCACGAAGGGGTCGAACTTGCGGACAATGGGTAACACCTTGCCCAGCAACATGCCCACCATGGTGACGCACAGCACCAATTCTGGGCGGAATAACGGAACGCTCACATCGAGTGTGTCGGTCGCCAGGTTGTCGATGATCGTCTGAAACGTCACGGCGACACCTCATTACCGATCGGCACGAGTGAAACTGCCTGGGCATCGGGCGTCGCCAGCGAACCATCGGCTTGCTTGTTTTCTGCCTTAGCTGGTGAATCGGGTCTTGGCTTGTTTGCCTCGGTCCACTCAGCGAGCGTATCGACCGTCTGGTTGACCGACGGTGCCATATAATCGAGCAATAAACTTGGCAGCACGCCGAACAAAATCGCCAACGCCAACAGCGGCGCGGCAATCGAGAACTCGCGTGCCGTGATGGGGGCAATTCCCTCCGCGTGAGGACCGCGATAGTCGGCACCCAGGTAGACTCGCTGCAGGGCCCACAGAATGTAGGCGGCCGTGAGAATCACCACGGCGGCGGCGATCACAGCGAGCGTGATGCTGTATTTCCAGGTGCCGAATAGCACGAACGCCTCGCCAATAAACCCACAGAGCGCAGGGAGCCCCAGCCCGGCGAAAAAGATGCCGAAGGCCATGCCGCTGTAGACGGGCATCTTGCGAAACAATCCGCCAAACTCGTTGAGGTTGCGATGGTGAACGCGGTCATAGATGACGCCGACCATGAAGAACATGCCGGCCGAGCTGATGCCGTGGGCGATCATCTGGAACATGGCCCCATTCATGCCGAACTTCCAGTAACCGGTCACGTAGTCGGTTTGCCAGTTCGCACTCCAAACCCCTAGTCCTAGCACGACATAGCCCATGTGGCTAACGCTGCTATAGGCGACCATCCGCTTGAAGTCGGTTTGAGCGAGCGCGGCAAACGCGCCGTAAACCATGCTCACGACACCGATCGTGCAGACGGCCATCGCCAGTTCGTAACCCCCTTCGGGACAGATGGGATAGCAAATGCGGATAATGCCGTAGCCCCCCATCTTCAGCAGCACACCGGCGAGGATCATCGAGATGGGCGTCGGCGCTTCGACGTGCGCATCGGGGAGCCACGTATGTAGTGGAACGCTCGGCACTTTGATCGCGAAGCCGATGAACAGCAACACAAACGCCCACATCTGTAGACTCTTGCTAAACAGACCCGCTTGGCCCATCTGCTGCATCGCAAGCATGTTAAACGTGTGCTGCGGCTCGGCAGCCGACAGAATCGCCTCGGCAGCGGCGGCCCCATCGCCCTCGGTCAGCGATGCGCTAACAACACCAGTCGCGATAAGCTGCGAGGGGTCGAGCGTTCGCAGATCGCTGGCGAAGTAAAGCATGAGAATGGCGACCAGCATCAACACGCTGCCGAGCAGTGTATAGAGAAAGAACTTGATGGCCGCGTATTCTTTGCGAGGCCCGCCCCACACGCCAATGAGAAAATACATGGGAAGCAACATGACTTCCCAAAAGACGTAAAACAGGAAGAAGTCGAGTGCGAGAAAGACGCCCAGCATTCCAGTTTCAAGCAGCAGAAAGAGAATGCAATAAGCTTTGACGTGTTTCGTGATGCTCCAACTGGCGGCCATCGCCAGGGCACTTATCGCCGTGGTGAGCACGATCAGCGGAAAGCTAATGCCGTCGGTGCCGAGCAGGTAGTCGATGCGGAAAGTCGGAATCCAGGGGACCGACGTGAGGTGTTGCATACTAGATTCACCTGTTTCGAAAGCGACATCGGTCCAGCCAAACGCCATCGCGAGGGTCATCAGCAGCACGGCGATGGTGGTTGCGAGCGTGGCATAACGAATGCCGTCATCGTTTCCCTTGCCAGGCACGAGCGTCAGCACCAGCGCGACAGCCGTGGGCAGAAAGATCAGTACTGTGAGGAAAAGTAGTGGAGACATTTTCTGGTGGCTGGGATCTAGGGGTTGGGAGCCGGGGAAAAATGGGGACGCCAACGACTAGCACCCTAGTCCCCAGCCCCCAAATCCTGGCTCCTAGCCCGCGATGGCATATTTCCAAAGCACACTCACGACGGCGAAGGTCGCGAGGGTGCCGACAACAATGAACACGATATAGCTACGCAACCGGCCTGTTTGCAGGTGGTGCAGTGATTTTCCAAAGTTCCAAAAACCGGTGGCCATCGCGTCGACCGATCCATCGACGAGCGACTTGTCAAACACGCGATCGACCACCGCCGCCAGCCCACGCCCTAAGGCGGCAAGCAAGTGAACGGCACGATCGATGACGTGGCGATCGAACGCCGCAACGACATGGCCAACAAACAGCGTCGGTTTCACCAACGTCCAGTCGTAAATTTCGTCGAACCACCACTTGTGCCACAACAACGAATAGGCTGGACGGAAGGCTTGCTTCAGTTCCTCGGCATCGAACCATCGCCACAAGTAAACAGCCGCCGCGAGCAGCACGCCCAACAGTGCAGCCGCGACTGCCGACAGACCGGCGGGAATGCGGATGGCGTCGACATGGCTGAGATGCTCATCAGGAATCGTGAGGTCCGCGATCAACAGTCCGGTCGCTGTGGCTTGTGTGCCGATCGGCGTGGCTTGTTCGAGCAGGCTCGTCACCGACAAATCAGTGAAGGGAAAGTTCCAGCCGATGGCGACTCCCAAAATCGCCAGTACGATCAGAGGTGTGGTCATGCTACGTGGCGACTCGTGGGCATGGTCGTAGCGATGATGGTCGCGCGGAGCGCCGGTGAAAACCATGAACCAGAGGCGAAACATGTAGAACGCTGTGAGCACGGCTCCGACAAGCGGTACGATCAATAGCAATTGATAACGCCATTGGGGGTTCGAGTTCGTGAAGCTCCAAGCGTGTTCGATAATCGCGTCTTTCGAGTAATACCCCGACAACCCAATCGAAAGCATCGGGATCCCCGCCCCAATAATCGCGAGGCAGCCGACGAGCATCGTGTACGCCGTGATCGGCATCTTGTGCCGCAGTCCCCCCATGAGCCGGATGTCATTCGTGTGCACAGCATGAATGACCGAGCCGCTGCACATGAAGAGCAGCCCTTTGAAGAACGCATGCGTAATGAGGTGAAACAGCCCCGCGGCCCAGCCACCAAGCCCAAGCGAGAGCATCATGTAGCCGAGTTGGCTGATCGTTGAGTAAGCGAGTACACGCTTGATGTCGACCGCCGTCATGGCGATCGTTGCCGCCAGCGCGAGCGTGATGCAGCCGACCACGGCAATCACGAGTAGCACCTCGGGCGTAAGAATCGGATAAGCACGCCCCACAAGGTAAACGCCCGCCGCCACCATTGTCGCGCTATGCACGAGTGCCGAAACAGGCGTTGGTCCTTCCATTGCGTCGGGCAACCAGACATGCAACGGGAACTGGGCGCTCTTGCCGATGCAGCCACAGAAGATGCCCACCCCGGCGACGCAGAGCAGCCAGTAACCGGCTCTCGGACCATCGCCCTCGCTGCCACGCAGGGCCTCGGTTTGCATCGATTCGGGCACAACGAGCGCGTAGTCGTTTGCTGCGGTGCGAAGTTGGCTGAAAATGCCCGGTCGCGATTCATCGACGGCTTGAGTGTCACCGAAGTGGAAAGTCCCTAAACTCGACCAAAGAGCCATTAATCCAACCAGGAACCCAAAGTCACCGATCCGGTTAACGATGAATGCCTTGTTGGCGGCCGTCGAGGCGGTCGGGCGTTCAAAATAAAAGCCAATCAGGAAATACGAACAAATGCCGACGAGTTCCCAGAACACAAACACCATCGCCAAGTTGCCGGCGATGACAAGCCCCAACATGCTGAAGCTAAAGAGCGACAGATATTGGAAGAAGCGATGGTATCGCCCGCGACGATGCAGATACTCACCATTCGACATGGCGACTTCGTGATCGGTCACATCGTCGAGCTCGTCGTGCATGTAACCGGTGGCGTAAATATGCACGAGCAGCGACACGAGCGAAACCATCGCAAACATCACGAGCGTCAGCGTGTCGATGTAATAGCCAATCGTGAGTCGCAGACCGTCGAAGTTGGCGAGCGTGTACCAATCGCCTGCGTAGTAAATGGGTGCTGGGTTGTTGTGCTGGGCCAATCCGCCAGCGGTATGGGCTAAGTCGCCTGCCGTGTAGCCATGTGTTGGTAGCCACACAAATAGCAACGCGAACCAGCTCAATACAAAGCTCCCCGCGATGGCACTGATGGCGATGTGCCCCCCCCACCGGCTCGCGGCATAGCTCACTTGCCGCCCCGCCAGTTGCGGCAGACTATACCCCACACAAATCACCACAAACGACACCAACGGCAACAGCCAGGCGACGCAGAGGAGCAGCGGGAGTAGAGTGGCAGCAGACATGTAAAGTAGCGATAAATTATGAGCGATGAACGATGAGTGCTTTTTTCTCTAGCCCCCAAATCCTGTATCCTAACCCTTTAACCTAGCCCTTTAGTTGATCCGCGCGATCGACGTCGACCGTTCCCGCGTTGTTGTAAAAGTTCAATACAATCGCGAGCGCAACGGCTGCTTCGGCGGCAGCCAACACAATCACGAACATGGCCATCAATTGGCCGTCGAGTCCGAGGTGTGCCGAGTCGGTTCGCAGGTAAGGACTTCCCAGCGCGATCAGATTGACGTTAGCGCCGTTGAGCACCAGTTCGACCCCCATCAAAATGCCGAGCGTGTTGCGCTTCGTTGCCATGCAAACGACGCCGCACACGAACAGCACCGCGCCGACCACCATGTAGTGGGCTGCGCCGACCGGTTCGGTAAGTAAGTTGGCGAGTAGTAACATGTTCAACTAGTAGCAGGTGACGTATCGCGGCGACGCTTGGCGCGAGCCAAATAGGCCGCTCCGACGAGCACCACCAGCAGATGGACCGACACAATCAAGAACGGAAACAAATAGCCCGACATCCCCGCGCGAAGCGTTTCGTTAGGCTCGTCGAGCGCATCGAATCGATAGCCTTCGAGTGCCGAGCCGATGAGCGTCGCCGTGACGGGGGGCAAGTCGGCCGGCGCATCGGCAATCGCCGGGCTTTGCCACTGAGGCACACCGAGTGCCGTGTAGCATAATAGCGCGAGCAGCGTGCCACCCAAAAGCAGCGCCGTGACCAACTCACCACTGTGGGTGCGCATCGTCACGAAGGGCGAACTGCTGGTGAGCATCACCCCGAATATCAACAGCACCAGCGTGCCGCCGACGTAGATCATCAATTGCATCGCTCCAACAAAGTCGGCACCAGCGAGAAAAAACAATCCCGACGTCGCCGCCAGCGAGAGCACCAGATAAAAAGCCATCCGGACGATGTTGCTCGACAGCACCACCGCAACCGCGAAACCGCCCGCCAGCGACGCGAAGATCAAGAAGAAAAACGAACCCCAATTCACGTCAGCGGGCCTCCACGAGTTGAGACCCATCGTCATTCCCGCACAGTAGTCCTTCGTCATTCCCGCGCAGGCGGGAATCCAGAGGGAAAACGCCGTCACTAGATTCCCGACTGCGCGGGAATGACTGGGTAGATTGTGAGAATGACGAATCAGACGGTTGCGTCTCGGCCAACGTCCGAATCGCCTCACTTGCCGGCAGCAGCCCAAAGAACACTCGCCCCGGGAGCCACAACTGAAACAATGCCGCGCCGAGGAACATGGTCGCCGCGATTGGGACACAGTACTTGAGGCACGTCGTCATCACCTGGTCAATGCGAAGTCGCGGCAAAGTCCAGCGGACCCACATCATCACAGTTACCAGCAGAAATGCTTTGACGAGCAAGACCACAGTGCCAATGGCGTTGCCAATGAGTCCTGTGGCGACGCCATTCTCCCAAGACAAGCCAATGAGCGAAGCAACCGGAATCGGCCCGTGCCAACCGCCGAGAAACAAAATCGCCGCCAGCAAACTCACGGCCAACATCGAGCCATACTCGGCCATGAAGAAGAAACTCCACCGCAGTCCCGAGTACTCGGTATGGAACCCGGCGACCAGCTCGCTCTCGGCTTCGGCCAAGTCGAACGGGGCCCTGTTCACGCTGGCGATCGCACAGGTGAAGTAGACCCAAAACGTGATGAACGTGAACGGATCGTGCAACAGATACCAACTCGTGAACCACCCTTGCTGGCGGTCGGCGATGTGAACCATGTCCATCGACCCAGCAACCATCACCGGCACAACGACGCACAGCCCCATCGGCACCTCGTAGCTCACCACCTGGGCCGCTTCGCGCATCGCGCCGAACAGCGACCATTTGCTTGCCGACGCATAGCCGGCCAGGATCACGCCAAAGACTTCGAGCCCCATGATCGCCAGCACAAAAAAGACGGCGACGTTCATCTGCTGGCCCACAAAAGGCACGAGCCCCCCCGCGAACGGAATCACAAAAAACGCCGTGAGCGACGCACAAAAGCTGACATAGGGAGCAATGCGAAACAGAAACTTATCGGCCCCCGCGGGCATCAAGTCCTCTTTACCGAGCAGCTTCACCCCGTCGGCGAGCGTCTGCAGCCAGCCAAACTTGCCGCCGACCCGAGTCGGCCCCAGACGATCTTGAATCCGACCGGCGATCTTCCGCTCCATCCAGATAAAGACGAGCGCGCCGACCGCCACGAGATTAATGAGCAAACCAACCTGAATGAGCGCCGCCACGACAAAACCAAAGGCGTGGTCATCGGCCAACTTCAGCGACTCAAACCCCAGCAGCCAGACGAAGAGTCCATTCCAAAGTTGATTGAGCAGTGAGGCCACGAGGCAATCCGAGCGCTGGGCGAGGCAGTTTTACGAGCGGCTGGTAGGAAGAATATCGCATAGGGGCAGGGGGGTGTGAAGTGGGTGGGGGAGTGGGGGAATGACGAAGCTCGAATGACGAATGACGAATGGCAAGGTGCGGTAGCCCAGAACTTTCGGACAGTGGCGGGCCACGGAATAATGGTTCCCACAGGAGGTCCGAAAGATGGACGATCAATCGCAGCTCAGAATCCGACTGGAGACCGAGGCCAAACTGGCCGTGCAAGATCGAATTCGGAGCGGTAAGGATCGCCCGCGAATTAACTTCCCGATTTCGCAAACTGCCCCGACATTTTTTGCCGGTCGTAGTTCAGTTAACCGCCACGACGCAACGAGCGCCAAGTACACGGCGGACTTGGCGCGA
>JBGSRO010000029.1:0-3518 GCA_041737535.1 Pirellulales bacterium
ACTTTCCCAAAGCGACTTTTTGCTTTCGGCCGACGACAAGCACGCAGCGCAAGCAAGTGAGGCTCATGGTCGGCCGGTAAATCACTCCCTGACTTCGATTGAACCTGACTTCGATTGAAATTGAAATCGTTGGACCAGACAGGTTGTGCGAGAAATTTGCGAGAAATTATAGTACTGGTAGCCCTCTGGCCGTCTACTATTTCTAGCAGACCAAAGTCGATTTTTCCACAACGATTTTTGGCCACGGTGCAAGTGACCGCCCGGTCAGCCGCGACCCGCCAGCGAGCGCGAATTGGGGCGAATGAGAGGACAGCCATCCAGGCCGACGAGTGGGGTGTCCCCCACGGGCATTTTCCCCCACGGGCAATCATTTGAGAGCTTTCTTTCGCGACTACTTCCTGGAATAGAATCCACGACAAACGGTTGCCAGGAGGATCGCCGTCATGCTCATAAAAGCTGATGGCTCAGGCACTTGCGTTGACGTGGCAACGCTTGCAATTCCATAGCTCGTGCCGGTCGCATCGACGAATTGCGAGAGCATCCACAAACTCCCCCCTGCAGAGATATCTCGAACAGTTGCAGAACCACCATCGGAAAGGGCAGGCAGGATATCCCCATAAATCAAACGACTTTGGGCCCAGCCTTCCGCGTAGAGACGACTTTCGCCAAAGACGTTAACTCCTTCACCCTGATTGAGTAGCGCAACGACTGAACCCTGATCGAGAATCAGTTCCGTCACATTGTATCCAGGAAGGTCAAAGACCCTGTACAGGCTGCCGTCTGTATTCCAGAGCACAGGAACGACATCGTCAAGTTCTGGGTTGTAAAGGTATCCGCCCATTATGTCGCCGACGACATCACTCACTCCACCAGTGCCATCGCTCCAATTGGGGAGTTCGAGTGTTCCCAACACCCAATCCCCTTCTTGATTCTTATTGAAGAAAAATCCACGAAAGTCAGCTTCGCCAACAATCGTGCCGCCATCGAGATCGGAAGCAAAGCCTCTGCCAGGTGGTGGAACGGGAAGAGTCTGCCCCCCGCCCGTTGGGGGAATGTAGCCTGGGAAAACTGTGGTTCCTCCAGCATAGCCATCAACAGAGTTGCCACCGATAAGGATGCTGTCAGTGCTAGTAGCCAAAAAACCCCGGGTAATCGGATTAAGCGACTGTCCGGAACTACTGATTTCCCAAATCGTCGACTCAGATCCATTACTTGCTGTTCTTGGACTCCGGCTCGCACCGATAATAAGTGGGGAGCCATCTGGCATCCGTTTCAAATCGTTCGCAACAACAGTAGCACCAGAATCGAAACCCATCTCTTCATCAAAAAGCGATTTCGCTGGCATATACTCGCCAAATTCCATCCCTCCTGGCGATTCATGCGCTACAAAGAGACCTGCTTCTCTAATTGCTCCTACCGGCGTTCCAAGCACATACGGCGCTCCATGCGTCTCGCCAGGACGAACCCACGCCTCAATCGCTGAGTAACTATACCCTCCCGGCAACCCCCAACTCCCAGTCACCGCCCCCAATCCATAGCCCGCACCCGGCGCTCCGCTTGCCATCGGCACTGGCGCTTGGGCGTATGCATTGAAACAAAATATTGGCAGGACGACTGCGGAACTAAGACCGCAAAAAAATGCCGGGACGAAATGAAGACTTGTCTTCATGGTCAATCTCCTCATTCAAACCGAAACCTGAAAAAACTTGTTTCCGGCAATGCGGAGAAAAACCTCCCCAACATCCACCACAACAGCAAAAATCCGGCCTCCTCGAAACTTCCCTTCTCGAAATTTCTCTGAGACCCTGTTTCCAGTCACTGGCCCAACGCGCAAACGCCACGCAAAGAACCAAACCTTGTATTTCGGTTCTCAGCTCCTCATGCCTCTCGTTCATGGGTCTGCTCCCCACGGGCGATCTGGCACAAGGGTGAGACATTTTCTCCCGGTCTCGCTCATTCTAGCAGACTCTTCGGGGACTTAAATCGTCCGGCGTTGTCCGTTTGTCTCGTGCGATGCAAAACGGGGCAGCCAGCTTTCTCATCCAAACGAACGGGGGAATCTGTCTATGCCAAGCATTGGGGTGCCGGGGCGCATGGCAATCCGCCCAGGGAAGGCGACTCGCCCGCCCTAGACAATCGCGTGCCGATGAGGTGAACTCTGATGCTCACGAATCGACGTCGCGTAGCCCCCAGAGCAATCATGCCCAAATGGCCCCTCGGAGTTTTCTGTAGCATTGATGAAGGGCTGGGGGTGCACCTTGTTGTCGCCCATGAGTTAGGGGTCGGGACTTGTCATTTGCATACGCCTAGTCCGGCCGCACGGACCGCCCAGCGGGCCGGTGAGTTTCGCGAGCAATTGGCGACTCTCGGCATCGAAGTGACCGTTGTTTTCGCCGGGTTCTCCGGAGAGAGCTATGCCGATATTCCCACGGTCGAAGCGTCCGTCGGACTGGTGCCGCTTGAAACCCGCGCTGCGCGGTTTGCAGAGCTTAAACAGATCGCCGACTTTGCGCGTCACTTGGAAGTCAAACCGGTCGGAGTTCACCTTGGATTCGTTCCGCACGATGAGGCTTCGTCGGGCTACAAAGAGATGGTCGCGCTCACCCAAGAACTTTGCGACTACCTCGCCCCTCACGACCAAATGCTGCACCTTGAGACGGGGCAGGAACCGGCCGATGTGCTCGATGCGTTTTTGGTCGCTGTGGCGCGACCGAACATTGGCATCAATTTCGACCCGGCGAACATGATTCTCTACGGCATCGGCGAACCGTTGCCAGCCCTCAAGCAGCTTGGCCGGTGGGTCCGCAGCATCCACTGCAAAGACGCCAAATGGAGCGATCAGCCGGGGGTGACCTGGGGTGTCGAAACGCCGCTTGGGGAGGGAGACGTCGACTTCGCAAAGTTCCTGTGCGTGCTCGATGAAATTGGGTATCGGGGACCGCTGACCATCGAACGCGAGATCCCACAGGAACCGGCGCGGCAAAAAGCCGAGATTGGCGGGGCGCTCGAGTTACTGCGAAGCCTCGGTGCAATGTAGCCGATGAAGGCCGGCCAAGAACCCGACGCGGGCAAAGCCATTGCGGCGATGAGTCGCGGCCCGAAAATCAACAGCGGCCAAACCAAGAATGGCTGACGAAGCGATACCGCATCACGATTTCGGACGATGTGTTCGCGTCGACCAAGCGCCTTTGGCGGCTCAGCGTCGGTGGGATCGCGCCGTTGAGCGAATCTATTCGCGGGAAACTCTCCCGAACCGATGCCGTTACGCACGCGAAAACGATCGGTGCCGGCTTCCGCTGCGGAGGTTGATCGTCGATCGTTGCGTGTTCCTGTTCACCGTTGAAGAGGACGTGAGGGGAGTGCGCTTCATCGAGTTTAGGAAGGAACGCAAAATAACTTCCTCATTGTGACGGTGAGCGAATAAATGGGACTGGCTCCGAGCGTATTGTTGGCTGCTGCCTCGACTGGTTTTGTGCTCGGTGCCTTGTATCTTTCATTATTGGGAGCTGTTAGCACTA
>JBGSRO010000140.1:0-7824 GCA_041737535.1 Pirellulales bacterium
ACTTTCCCAAAGCGACTTTTTGCTTTCGGCCGACGACAAGCACGCAGCGCAAGCAAGTGAGGCTCATGGTCGGCCGGTAAATCACTCCCTGACTTCGATTGAACCTGACTTCGATTGAAATTGAAATCGTTGGACCAGACAAGTTGTGCGAGAAATTGTAGTGCTGGTAGCCCTCTGGCCGTCTACTATTTCTAGCAGACCAAAGTCGATTTTTCCACAACGATTTTTGGCCACGGTGCAAGTGACCGCCCGGTCAGCCGCGACCCGCCAGCGAGCGCGAATTGGGGCGAATGGGAGGTCAGCCATCCAGGCCGACGAGTGGGTGTGGGCGTCACGATTGTGGGCGGAGTGTTTGGCAGATTGCGTGAGCGGAGATGCGAACTTTACGCCGCAGGCGTTGTGCCACACAGCCCTGAATTAAAGGGAATTAAAGGGGACATTCTACTTATGGGTGTAAAGTAGAATGTCCCATTTAACTTGTCCCAAATCCGTTCTCCGAAGTATTAATTGCTGCCATCTCAGCTGCGTTCAATCCAAGCTCGCTGAAACCTTGGTCGTTCACAATCGCGATTGCTTCGCGCAACGTAAGCTGCCCGCTACCAAACTCTAACGAGTCTTGGATAGTACCAACCGTCAGTGTCGCAAGGACTCGACGATCTTCGAGCAGTTCGAAAGTAGACTTGCGGCTCCGAGATGGGAACTTACCGGTGCGGGGGACGCGCTTCTTGCCGCCAAATCCAGAAAGTGTGCGAGACTGCTTTGTCATCCGAGATTCCTGTCTAGGGCTTTGCCTTGGGCCTACTCACGCGAAACAAACAACAATGGACACTAGCAAAACTAACTCCCCTTGAATCTGTCGTCCGTTGTTCTCTTTTCATCAGAAAAGCTTCTCTTGCATCTGATGTAGATACGAAGTGCCACACAAACCAACCCGAATCCGCACACGCTACTCGGTTCCGGCACCGCCAAACTCACTACGCGAAAGCCAATGTTTCCTGTCCCTAACGCAGGGTCGATAACCATAAGTTCGCTACTACTGATTCCAGGAAGTGCCGAGCCGAAACTCCCTCCGCCAACTATTCGAAGTTGGTCACTCGACGCATTCATCGTGCTGAAAGTTGTCTCCAGGATTTCGGCCACATTGCCACTCTGGCCAACCGTGCCAAATGGGCTACTGCCGCCAGCCAGGTACACATCGGCGGAACCGATTAGATTTGTAGAATTCTGTCCGTATACCGCAGTGCCAAGTTCGTTTCCCGAGAACACCTGCACGGGAATTGAACCTTGGCCGGCGGCGAATGGGTAATAAATTTCAAGGACCGGATCATAAAAGGCGGCCTTGTACCATTCGTCGAGGCTAGGAAGCACATAATTGGCCAAACTGTTGCGAAACAGGTTGTCGGGGTCGTAGCCGATGTCCTCCGGTTCCCAAAGCGCGAAGTCGCGAACTAGGGTCACTATTCCACGAGGACCAACGACCGTTGTCTCGTTGAACTTATACGCAGGCGTAAAACCCTGACTTGTGTTGAGCCAATTCACGAATCGCGCCGCTTCAAACCAACTCACATTGGCCGCCGGTTTGTTGGGGCCACTGCCGGTAAACGAAATACCGAGGCCACCCTGAAGATTCGCTGAATTGACGGCGGCCGCCGTGATCTCGAACTCAGAAATTCGATAGGTGTAGTCAACCGCTCCCGGACGCTGTGCTATCCCAATCGCACCTTCACGATCAGCAGCGTTCCCCAACGCTCCGATGGAAACAAATGCAATTTCGAAAGAATTCGTCCCAGTGCCGAACATGTCGGCATAAACTGGCTGGGTGACCAGCATAGCGAATGTGGCGATGCTGCCTAAATAATTACGGATGCTCATGGCCGGAAATACTTCTTCCAAGATCTGATCCCCTAAGGCGAAGCCTAAGCGTTCGGTCAGCTGCCGTCTACCTTCTCTACGCCAAAATGTTCGAAACTGCGAAATCAGCGACGCATTCGCCGCAGCCGATGGCTACGCTATGCTACGACCATGAGCCACGAACCACCCCCGCCACCCGACCCGCTTCGCAGTGTCCACACGGCGACTTTCCCACAGTTACTGCGCGAGCTGCGGGCGGCGGTAGCCGTCACGACCTATCAGAGTGGGAAGTTGGTGCTGCTCCGCAACGAAGGGGGTGTACTCAACACCCACTTTCGCAACTTCGCCAAGCCGATGGGGCTGGCGGTCGATGGCGGTCGACTCGCCATCGGCTGTCGCAACGAGATCGAAGAGTTTCACAACATACCAGCAGCGTGCGGGCAACTCTCGTCGCTTCCCGAATATGCGGATGCCAACACACCGCACGACGCCTGTTACTTGCCACGTTGCAAGCACACGACGGGCAACATTCAGATTCACGAGATGGCGTGGGTCGGTAGTGATTTGGTATTCGTCAACACGGCATTCAGTTGCCTTGCGACACGGAGCGATAGGTTTAGCTTTGGAAGAATTCAAGGGGACATTCTACTTTAGGGGTTTAAAGTAGAATGTCCCCTTTAACTTCTTACCCTTTAACTTCTCTTCCTCGTTTGACTCTTTCATTCCGGACTCCAAACCGGTTTATCCCGGCGCTTTCAATGTCCCCTTTAACTTGTCCAGGAGCAGATGAGGAGCAAGTCCGCTGTTTGCCGGGATATAGCCGTCGGATAAAGCTCCGCCGACGATCTGCGGTTGACTCTTGCGGGCCTAACGTGGAAGATTGAGAGCATGAAAACGATCCACATCTCTGATGAGCTTTACGAAGGCATCGCCGCCCGCGAGAGCAACGTCGATGAGTTCATGGAGCGGGCGGCGAGAAAGGCCCTCGATCAAACCCTCGTTGAAGGGACGCCCCGATTTGACGCGGAGATGATGAAGGCGAAGTTTCGCGAGTTTGGTGAGAACTTCGCGGGCGTGACGCTCGCCGACTTGAAGGCCGACATCGAATACGGCCGCGAATAATGGCGATCATTGTCGATGCTTCTGCCGCGCTTTCTTGTCTGATGCCCGATGAGCAATCCGATTATCGCGACCACCTGATTGACACGCTCAGGGACTCGCCTGGGTATGCTCCGGCGCTGTTCTGGTTCGAGATTTGGAATGCGCTGTATGTCAATGTGGTAAAGCGGAAGCGACTTAAGGACACCGAAGCGGCTCAGGTGCTGGCGCTGCTTGAGAATCTCAAATTGGCCGAACTTCCTCGGCCCGATTCTTCGGAGACTTTGCGGTATAGCATCGCTTACGACCTTTCGGCTTACGATGCATCTTATTTGGTGTCCGCAAAATCGACCGGATACGCGTTGGCCACGCGGGACGCGAAGCTTGAGAAGGCGGCCACCGACATGGGCATCGCAATCTTCTAGACCTGTTGGTGATCGAATAAAGTGCGGGTGCCGTTCCGCCTCGAAAGAACGCCATCTATCCCCGGCTCGCCCAACAGGTCGTCGAAAACTTACTTTGCAGCAACAAATTGCGGTGACGTTGCGAGATCGTTTAGCAATCGCGCAGCGAATTAAAGGGGACATTCCACGCCTGTTCGGCACAAGATTTGCGCGGTCGAAATCGGACTTGCGCCCTCGGCTGATTTAGCGCATCTTGAGCGTCATGGCCGCAAGACGCGAAGAAATCACCGAACGCGATGTGCAGGGGCTGAAGTACTTTCGGCACCTGCTGCCGCTCTTCGAGCGACTGCACGACGTGGGCTGCCAGCGTGATAAAGCCGGCAATCGGCAGTTGCACATGGACCAGTACTGCGCGCTGGTACTGCTTTTTCTGTTCAATCCGTGCGTGCGCAGCTTGCGTGCCTTACAACGAGTCTCCGAGCTCAAGAACGTGCAGAAGAAACTCGGCTGCCCGCGGACCTCGCTCGGTTCGCTCTCGGAAGCAACCGATGTTTTCGAGCCCGACAGACTACGGGAAATCATCGGAGAACTCGCGCAGCAGACCCAGCCTATCCGCGACATTGCAGGCAACCAAGTCAAGCACCTGCTCACGGCCGTCGACGGTTCGGTCGTGCAGACGCTCTCGAGCGTTGCCGAGGCCGCCTACCTGAAAGATCGCAATGGTCAGAGCAAAAGTGCGTGGCGACTGCACACCCATTTCGATATCCTGCGTGGGGTTCCCACGCAAATCGATGTGACCACCGCAAAGAACGGTGGCAAGACCGACGAGAAGAACGTCTTGCGAGCGAACCTGCAGAGTGATCACTGCTATGTGATGGATCGCTGGTACGCGCAGTTCACGTTGTTGAATGAAATCAACGCTATCGGCAGTAGTTACGTGTGTCGCATCCGCGACAACAGTCGCTACGAAGTGATGGAAGCACGCGAATTGAGCGAAGCGGCCCGAGACGCCTCTGTGCTCAGTGACCAGATCGTGGAACTGGGGCTGAGTTCAAAGGCGGGTCAAAGACCAGACCACCTAGTCCGTTTGGTGTGCGTCGAGACGACTCCCCACATCAAGCGCGGTGGTCGCAAAGGAGGCTCGTCGGGGCCGCCGAGCGACGGTGTGCTGCGGATCGTGACGAACCTGCTCGATGTTCCGGCAGAGGTCATTGCCAACATTTATGCGCACCGCTGGACGATTGAGTTGTTCTTTCGCTTCTTCAAGCACGTGCTGGGATGTCGGCATCTGTTGTCGCACGATCCGGTAGGCATCGAGATTCAAACCTACTGCGCGATCATCGCGTGCCTGCTGATCAGCCTAACCACCGGCAGCAAACCGACGCTACGGACGTACGAGATGATCTGTCTGTATCTGCAAGGCTGGGCCGATGAGGAGGAGCTACTGGCGCACTTAGCGAAACTGAAACCTCACGCCGTCTAGCCACGCTCTTTGGCCAGCGTGACGCTTCGCTTCACGCTGCGCACTTGCGTCGACGCATCGTATCTTCGGAGCCACATACCGACGCGATTGTCGGGAATGCTCCGTGAAGCCAACCGCTCGTTCAGATAAAATCACACGGTGCAATCGGTGGGCCGAACAGGCGTGGGGACATTCTACTTATGGATGTAAAGTAGAATGTCCCCTTTAACTCTTCCGACGCGCCGAAAACAGCATGATCACGGCGGAAAACGAACTAATCAGTACTGAACGAGGTTCGGGGATAGCGACGACTCGAAAACCAACGCCTCCGATTGAAACATTTGGCGGAAGCGAAGCGTGTGCCGAAGACGAGCTAAGGCTGCGAGTCAATTGCCAGTCTCCGCCACGCAATCCGCGTCTGCCATCGACCGTATCATTGATTAGGTCGATTTCGGTCTCTTCCCATTCATAGACATTCCCCGCTTGAGCCATCGTTCCAAATGGGCTAAGCCCTCCCGCATTGAAAATGTCCGCTGGGCCGGTGCTGTCCAATTGCATAAGTACGGCTGTCCCGGGAGTGGTTCCACTGGCGACTGCCGTCGGCAGAAAATTACTGCCGGTGGCGAAGTCGTAATAGGTGTCCGCGACCGGATCGTAGAATGCCGCTTTGTACCACTCGTCGGCGGACGGTAGTGCATAGCGAGTCAAGCGACTACGGAATGGATTGGTCGGATTGTATTCGGGGTCGCCCGGCTCCCAGAGTGCGAACATAAGCTGAATAGGACTCCCCGGGCGGCCTTCGACCTCGACAAAATTGTATGCTAGGCTGTGGCCCGAACTTGTGTTGAGCCAATTGACAAACCGGGCCGCCTCGAACCAATCGACGCTGGTCGCCGGCTTGTCGGGTCCACGAAAGTCGAGTGTGATACCGAGATTTCCCAAGTCATTCGCTTTGCGGATCATCTGCTCGGAAACTTCGTATTGGCCCATCCGATAGACGTAGGGCACCGAACCTGCCCGACTAGGGTTTCCGGACGTGTCGGCACGATTTCCGGGCGAACCAATCGGCACAAACTCAATCTCAAACGAGTTGGCACCACTGCCGAACATGTCGGCATGAGCAGATATAGGAAAGCACATCGCCAGCGTGGCGATGCCGACCAGGAGAGACCGTGCTGTCATGATATTACACGTCGGTTGTCTGAATCCCCCATGCGCTGGAACATAAGCGGCCGGCACCCCCCTGTCCAGCTTCCGTCCTCGAAAATGTTCGGACAAAACGGGAACAGCAAACCTTTCTCATCCGAGCAGTACGACGATTTTGGCCGGGACGTTGTGAGTTGTTGAGCTAACCCGCCTACGCAATCTCTGCTCGCCGAATCGTTGCTCAGCGACCTCGGCCATTTGGCGCTGCGCGAATCAGTCTTTCTGCGCAGCAATCACGGCTTCAAGTCGAACGCCGAGAACGTGGTCAGTGACAATCGCGAACTCCAAGTGCTTAAGGTTGACGCGAACGTGAAGGATGGGGAGGGCGAGCCGTAAGCGTTAGCGCCCGGAGCGGTGGAACCCTGCCACCCGTAATGCTCCGGGCGCTAACGCTTACGGCTCTCCTGGGTGGGACAGCAAGGGAGCCGTTGTGGCGGATGAAAATTTGGGTGCTGGATAAGTTAGCTGAAGCGATTCGCGTTCGATCCCCGGAAGGCTTTGCACAACTTCTTCATAATTGACATCGCTGTAGGCGTGGGCCGCCAAGCGAAAAACGGGGGCAAGTTCGATTCGATTAATTTCGACAATCTGCCGATAAGGCCAATCGACCGGTGGCGTTTTCACATAAGGCTGCATGAAATCGATCGCTTTGCGAATGCTGCGGCCGTCAGTCGATTCGTAGTGCCAGAGGTCGATGTCAACTTGCTCGGCGAGGCTCGCCAGCGCCGACAGCCCGCGCAGGTTCAATCGCGAGTAATTGAAACTTTTTGTGCGACGTAGCTCGAGTGGTTGGCGGCCATCGGGTTCGATCTGAACGGCGATTCGCCGCTCCTTCGCTGCTTCGGCGATTTCCCTTGCCAACTCGGTGCGATTCAACACTAGAGCCAATCGCACCACGCGCAGATCGTACATCGTGCCGTGGTTTTGAGGTTGTTTGGCTTCGTTCTTTCCATTCTCGCTATGGAGTAGCCAGTCCAGAAAATCATCGGCCCAATGCTTCAGCGCGACATCATCGTCCGTCGTCCACGCTGCGGAGCCTGTGAGTAGACCGGCCGAGTCGATGGCCTCGACGATGCCCCCCGCTTCGATGATTCCGATCGCGCGCCCGTCGTTTACGCCGGGTACGGCCTGTGCGTACTCCATGTGTGGGGTCATGCGAGTCGCCGGGTCGAGGAACCACACGCGCAAACATGTCGCAGCGTGCGCCGCATATTTTTCACGACCGGTCAGGTAATAGGCGAGTGCTAACTGTTTGGTCATTGCACCGAGTCGCTCGACCTGCTCAGGGTCCGACGTACCGTGGCGCGCCTCGGGATTAACGCGACCGTCTCGGGCGACATAGGGCAATCCGTCAGGACTGGCGGGGTTGGGCCAGAAGTACGGAGCTTGACTGTAATAATCGTGTTTGCTTCCGCTTGGAGCGGCAACCGGTTTTCGAGTGACCGTTGGCGGCGAGGCTTCGAGCGACTCATTGGCGCTTGCGATTAATGCGGCGAATGCTGGTTGCAGTGAATGATCGCCAGCGGCAATTCTCGACTTGACTTCAGTTCGAGTTTTGCAGTTTTACGCGGCCAATCCGACGACGTTTTCCAGGAGTTGTTTTATTTTCCGCGACCCTGGTCCCCGTAGGGCTAATGATAAAATCTTTTGTCGAGCGCTTTGCCTGCGGAGCGTGGCGAGCATATCGGCGAAGGAGGGGGCGGCTTTGGACTTGTACCATGGGCAATCGAGCGGCCGATAATGGCGATGACCTTCTCGCGCGAACCACAGTACGATCAGCGAGTAGAACAGCATCGCCATCGG
>JBGSRO010000155.1:0-22034 GCA_041737535.1 Pirellulales bacterium
GGGCTGGCATTTCGATTGTCGCATTGGTACTCTCGGCCATGGTGGCGTACTCCTGGGGGTGATGGTTGTGAATAAACCAAATCAAACCCAAGTACGCCGCCCTTTTCAAGATCACTCATCCACAGGATTCGGTTATATCTCAAGTCCCGTCGGAATGTGCTAGAACAAGGGTGCGGTCAACAAGTCCGCGAAAGCGCAAGGTGCGTAGAACGGAGCCTAGTGATCTGTCAAATGCGAGTGTTAGGGTTGTGTGCCACTGGCTCTGCCAGTGCAAACTGTTGCAGTGTCAAGCGTTGCGCCGCACTGGCAAAGCCAGTGGCACCCGAAGATTTGTCGTTGACAATCCACTAGTGATCTGTCATAGCCGATAAGGAGGATTGCGTGCCACATTGAGGGTTGTGTGCCACAGTTAGGGTTGTGTGCCACTGGCTATGCCAGTGTAAGCGATTGCTGACGCGACGCTTGCGTCACGCCGGCGGAGCCAGTGGCACCCGAAATTTCTCATTCGACAGTCGACTAAGCACCGAAGATCGGTGTTTGCCCCATTTCTGATAGGAATCATCACAAGACGAGGTTCATTTTGTCGCTTTTGCATTCCCAAAAGCGACTAAATGACGACGGATTTGCCGACATAATGTGACAATACCGGGGTAATAAAGTCGCACGAAATCGTTTTGCGACAAAAGCGACAAAACGACAAAACGACTTTATGCCAGCCCCTTACCGCCCGACGCCACGGACCGCTTGCAGCGAACCGGTAGGGATCGGTAGCGCCACGGCAATCGGCGTTGGTGTTGTCGCGCTGGCGACGTTACCGGCTCGGTCGGTCGCTTCGAGCTGCAAAAAGATTTGGCCCGGCAGGTGACGCTGGAGCCGCCAACTATAGCGGCCACTGTTGGCTAGCCCGGTCGCCAGTGGAATCCAAGGGCCATTCGCGCGGCTGCTGTAACTGAGCGAAATGGGCGTCTCCGACAGGTCGGCGTCGCTCGCTTGCCAGGTGATAATCAAATGGTCGGCAAAGTAGGCTTCGCCTTGGCGGACGTCCATTAGTTGGGCCGTCGGCAGCTCGGTGTCGACTCGCAGGGTCAGTTCGGGCCGGTCGCCCGGGCGAGGGGTGCGCGGGTCGAGTCCGCCGGCCGTTTCGACGACAATTCGCAAGCCATAATCGCCCGGTTCGGGAACACTCGCCCTGATAGGAGAAACATTGTCGCTGTCGATCGCCAGCCGTCGCCAACTTCTCCCGCCATCGCGAGTGCCCCAAAGCTCGACCCGCGAAATGCCGAACGTTCCGGCACGGTCGACTTGGTAGTCGATCTCGAACTCGAGGTCGTTGACATATTGATCGGCCCGCCCAGCAAATTGCGGCCTGTCAGAAGAGGGCGCAGCAAGCTGCGGAGGCTCGCCACTGGAAAGGCTGGCAAAGTGGTTGATGGAGTTTTGAGAATTGCCAATTGGCGACAGTCCACCGCCCGCAGGATACTCGCCGGGAGCACCAGCAGATGACGGACCCCAAGGAGAGAGTGATGGCGCACTCGAGAAATCGTAAGGAGTCGCTGCCGTGTCGTCGGCAGGCCAGCTTGAGCTGGCTGGTGCCGACGGTTGAGCAAACTGCGAAGCTGGTTGCGCCTGGTGTTGTGAGTAGGCTTGATTCGCTTGAGACCAGCTATCGATGGGTGGCAGCGCCGGGAGTGCCGCTTGTGCAGCAGCCGCAAAGGGATCACTGGTCGCTCCGACATGAGGCGAAGTGGCTCGGCTGGCGAATCCGAATTGCGGGATTGGAAAGGCGGGGCCACTGTCGGCGATTGGCGAAGAGTGTGTCGGTTGCGGATAACCTTGGCCGGCCAACTGACTGGGTGGCGTCGCCGCGGCGACCGCACCCAATTCGCGGCTGTTGCCCGCTTGGTCGCGAACAGACGCTTGCAGATAAACTTGCCTCGTACCGGGCGGGACTCGCCAAGAGGCTTGGCCAGCGAGCTGTGTCGGCGAAGCGGGACCCGCCGCGCCGGGAGTCACCGTTTGCCAGTCGGTCATTTGGTCGGTGCGGTAACGAAGTATCCACGATTGGCTATCGAGATGAGCATCGTAAGCCTGCCAAGTCGCGGTCGCCTGGCCGGTGGCGTCGACGACACCATCGAGGCGGATAATTTGAGGATTCAGCGTATCAACCACAACTTGCAACTCGGCCTGCATCGGACCGGCAGGCCAAGAGCTACCCATCGCGTCGATCGTACGAATCGCAAACCAATACTCGCCATCAGCCGGCGCTCGATAGGTGAAGTTACGCACGCTCGGCTGGGCTTCGCTAATCTTCTGCCAACTCCGGCCACGATCGGTCGACGCATAGAGCTCCACCGAACGGGCGTTCGTCGGATCGCTATTGTTGGTCCACTGATAGGGGATGACGAAGGCGTCTTGTCCCCAAATGACGGGCATCGGCCCCTGCGCAGCCGACGAGACCGACCAAACGAGGCTGGCGAACAGGGCAAAGCAGGTTGTGAGGCGAGCTTTATTCAATGGGGCAATGACGAAGTCGGAATGACGAATGACGAAAGTTGATTGGCAGATTGCGCGCAGCTCTGCGCTATCCGAAGGTATCGGCGACCGGGCGGGCTGGGCTTCGGGAGCGGCGGTTTTATGCCGATTGGGCAAGACAACAAAACTGGACCCGGCTGACGACGCTCGCCATAATTGGGGAATAGCGACAGAAAGCCGTAATCGCTGGAAATTCGAGTTTACCAATGAAGGGAGTTGGCGAGATAAAGGGATAGGGGGAGGATGAAAAAAGGGATCGCCGTTGAAAAATGGCGGGGCGATTTCTCAGTCATCGCCGTCCGAAATCGAAGAAACCAAGCAATCCGAAATCGAGCGGAATTTGAACAGGTCGATCCCCGATCTCCTTCCTTCATCCCCATCGTCTCCCTTGATAAATTCGTTGGGCCGTGCTGTAGGGTCGACTTGCCGGGGCATTCACTGCGACGAAACGAACGGAACGAGTTGTGTTTTTGGGTAAAATAGAGATCGAACGACTGGCTGATACGGCTTGGGCCAATAGCGATGTTTGGCCGCTGATTCGGGCGTCGTTCTGGTTTGCCGCACTATTTATTGTGCTTGCAATGGGTGTCTACTTCGTGAGAAAATTAGCGGTCGATCCTGACGAAGAGGCCGCAACCGACTCGAGCGACCTGCTCACGGAGTTTCGCGCCTTACACTCGCGCGGCACGCTGAGCGATGACGAATACAAAACGATCAAGACCAAGCTCGCGGCAAGACTGCGCGATGAGCTAAACGATAACGACCAGAGCAAGCCTGCGGGCGACAAAGGGGTTAGCGACCAACCGACTTGAAATGATGCATTTTGAGGGACTACCGAGGTGGGCCGCATCGTCTGGCCCGGTTGTGCGACGCTAGCAAAACACGTTACGAAAAATGCCCCCCGTGGGTCGATGAACGAAAACCGAGGAGATGACGTAAGACGTGTGTGAACACGGCTCGACTAGAGCGTGGACAAGGATGCCCCGCCTCGCGTGAGAGAGGACGAACGAAGGAAACAGACGACGACCGCCAATTGAGATGTTGCCTACACGGGACTTGAAGGCAATCGGCGGTCGCAAGAGTTTGCTAGCGGGTTCGCCCACTATCGAGCGACAACTTTGGAGGTCGAAGCAACAGCGCCGCGAACATCTCGCGTCGTGTTGTGAGACGGGGAAGGAGAAACTATGCCCTCAAGCAGGGACTTAACCAGCACGCGACGCGGTGGTACATCGAAAAAGAACGCCTCTTGTTCGTTTTGTCGCAAGAGCTATCGAGATGTTGGCCCGTTGGTCGAAGGACCAGGCGATGTTTACATCTGTAGCGAATGCATCGAACTGTGCCAATCGATTTTGGATCAAGAACGCAAACGCCGCGGCAGTAGCAAGCCGCTGTTTACGAAGATTCCCTCGCCCAGGGAAATCGTCGCCGAGCTCGATCACTATGTGATTGGCCAAGAGAGCGCGAAGCGAGTGCTCGCCGTGGCAGTTCATAGCCACTACAAGCGGCTCATGGCGGCCGAGGATGAATCGGATGTCGAAATCGACAAGTCGAACATCCTGCTCGTCGGGCCGACTGGCTGCGGCAAAACGCTGCTCGCCAAGACGCTCGCCCGGCGGCTCAACGTGCCGTTCGCCATTGGCGACGCCACGACGCTGACCGAAGCGGGTTACGTCGGCGAAGACGTTGAAAACCTGTTGCTGAAGTTGCTGCATGCCGCCGACTTCGACATCGAAGCGGCCCAGCGTGGCATTCTTTACATCGACGAAATCGACAAGATTGGCAAAACGAGCCAAAACGTGTCGATCACTCGCGACGTGTCGGGCGAGGGTGTTCAGCAGGCGCTGCTCAAAATGCTCGAAGGCACCACGGCGAACGTTCCGCCGCAGGGTGGACGAAAGCATCCTGAGCAACAGTACATTCAGATTGACACCACGAATATTCTGTTCATTTGCGGCGGTACTTTCAGCGGGATCGACGAGATCGTTCGCAAACGAACAGGCAACCGCAGTATTGGTTTCACCCAGAACGCCTCGTACGGCGGCGAAATGAGCTTGGGCGATGCCCTGGCTCAAGTCACCTCCGACGACTTGATCGAATTCGGGCTGATTCCCGAGCTCGTGGGCCGACTGCCGGTGAACACGAGTCTGCGTCCTTTGGATGAAGAGTCTCTAGTTCGCGTACTCAAAGAGCCGAAGAATGCTCTTACCAAACAGTACCAGCGGCTCTTTGCGATGGAAGATGCCGAGCTTCGCTTCACCGACGACGCCCTCAACGCCATTGCTCGCCGAGCAAAGGAACGAGAAACGGGTGCCCGCGGTCTGCGTTCGATTATTGAAGCGACGATGTTGGAATTGATGTTCGACCTGCCCGACCAGCCACGAGGTCAGCACTACTTGATTACCGACGATGTGGTCGAAGGTCGATCGAAATTGTTTGCCGATGCACCAGTGAAGGAAAGTGCTTAACTAATAAACACCAATGAACCACGGATGGGCGACGTTCAAATTCGGGGCGGGTCAAACTGCCGCCGAGTGTTGAGTCCCTATCAACCTCACGGGTCCGAGCGACTTAGGTTGCTCGGACCCGTTTTTCTTGCGGCGTTCGGTCGCCGACTAGCTCAACAGGTCGCGGACCACGCGCCCATGAACATCGGTGAGCCGAAAGTCGCGACCTTGAAATCGATACACGAGCCGCTCGTGATCGAAACCGAGTTGGTGGAGCAGCGTAGCATGCAAGTCGTGAACGTGGACTGGGTTAGCAACAATGTTGTATCCGAAGTCGTCGGTTTCGCCGTACGTTAGTCCCGGTCGAAAGCCACCACCGGCGAGCCACATCGAAAAGCATCGCGGATGGTGGTCGCGACCATAGTTGTTTGGTGTAAGCGTCCCTTGGCAGTATGCGGTGCGGCCGAATTCGCCCCCCCACACGACAATGGTGTCGTCGAGCAAACCGCGCTGCTTGAGATCGATGACGAGTGCCGCACAGGCTTGGTCTGTATCTTGGCACTGCTTCGAGATAGCGCTGGGAAGATTGCCGTGTTGGTCCCACCCACGATGAAATAACTGGACGAAGCGAACACCTCGCTCGACGAGGCGACGGGCCATCAGGCAATTAGCAGTGAACGAGCCTGCGTCGCGAACCGCTTCGCCGTAGAGCGTGAATGTGCTGGCCGGTTCGTCGCTCAAGTCGGCGACCTCGGGAACCGATTGCTGCATTCGGTAGGCCATTTCGTATCGCTCGATATGTTCGGTCAGCGCAGGATCGCCAGTTCGGTCGCATTCGAGTTGGTGGATTGCCGCAAGTTGATCGAGCATCTTGCGGCGTTGTTCGCGATCGACTCCAGCCGGATTCGAAAGATAGAGCACCGGGTCGAGGCCCGCGCGGAACTGAACGCCCTGATGAGCTACCGGCAGAAAGCCACTGCCCCAAAGCCGCGAATAAATCGGCTGGCCCGACCCATTCTTGGAGACGAGCACGCAAAATGTCGGCAAATTGTCGTTGGCCGTTCCGAGTCCATAGCTGGCCCACGCACCAATCGATGGCCGACCGGCAATTTGCGAACCCGTTTGCAGAAAAGTAATCGCCGGATCGTGATTAATCGCTTCGGTGTGCATCGAGCGCACGATGCACAATTCGTCGGCGACCTTTGCCGTGTGGGGGAGCAATTCGCTCACCATCGTGCGCGAATTACCGCGCGGCGCAAAGGCAAACCGGCTGCCGGCAAGCGGTAGCGCCGCTTGGTTGGCCGACATGCCTGTGAGCCGTTGACCTTTGCGAACCGAATCGGGTAGCGACTCGCCATGCCGGGCATTCAGCGTCGGCTTGGGATCGAACAATTCCATTTGCGACGGTCCGCCGCTCATGAACAAATAGATTACCCGTTTTGCCCTGGGGGCGTGGTGAGTGATCGACGCAAAGTCAGTCGCTCCGGCTTTCGCTTCTCGCTCTAGCAGTTGGCCCAGTGCGAGCGAACCGAGCGCGAGCCCGGTCGACTGCATGAACTGTCGACGGACCAGAGATCGCCTACGCGCTTCGAGAAGTGAGATTGGTTGTGACATCAGTTGTGAACGAATGTGTGGTGATTGAGAATCGCCGACGCGACTACCGCGAGCGCCGCCGTGGTCTCGGGTGGAACATCGCCAGCCGTGCGGAAATCGCCAATCGTCAGTAATTGCTCGGCCTTTTTGGGGTGTGCGGCGAAATGAGAGAGTTGCTGCGCGTAGAGGTCGGTCATTAAGTCGAGTTCAGCGGCAGATGCTTCGCGATTGAGTAGCCGCAGAACGACGCTCTCGATTTGATCGCGCGGCGACTGTGGAAATTCACGTTGAGAGCGATCGGCGAGCGCCACCGATGCTTCGACAAATTGCGGATCGTTGAGCAACACAAAGGCCTGCAGCGGAGTCGCCGTCTGTTGCCGCTGGACGACGCAGATTTCGCGATCGGCCGCATCGAGCGTCATCATGTTCGGTGGCGGTGAAGTCAATTTCCAGAAGGTATAAATGCTACGACGATGACTCCCAGGTCCCACGTCGCGGCGGTAACTCTCACCTCCCTTTTCCTCCCACAAGCCGGCCGGTTGGAATGGCTTTACGGGGGGGCCACCGAGTTGTTCGACCAACTGCCCCGATGCATAAAGCGCGCCATCGCGAAGGGGCTCAGCCGATAGCCGACGACGCGGTCCCCGCGTGAGCCACTGATTTTCGGGATCGATTTCCCACACTTCGCTGCTCGCCGCCGACGACTGCCGGTACGTTTGTGACATCACGATGCGTTTACACAACGCTTTGACGTCCCAACCTGACTTGATAAAGTCGAGCGCGAGCGAGTCGAGCAATTCCGGGTGAGTTGGTCGCGACCCTTGGCTCCCAAAGTTGTCGATGGGGTGAACGAGGCCCCGACCCATGAATAAATACCAGATACGATTGACGGCCACGCGAGCGGTCAGCGGATGGCGACGATCGGTGAGCCACTGCGCGAGTCCCAGTCGATCGGGGCGTTCGAGTGTTATCTCCTTGCCGATATGGCTCGGCAGACCCGGCTCGACGGCATCGCCTAGCAGATCGTACTCGCCCCGCTCGAGTAGGTGGGTTGTCCTTCGCGTGGGCATTTCCTCCATCGTCATGATCTCGGGAATGTTGTCGACGAGCGCATTTCGCTCTCGTCGAGCGTCGTAAAGTTGCTGGGCCGCGGTTTGATATTCGGCAAATTGCCGGTGCAAGAAATATTCATGCCCCGACGCCTCGTCGCCAGGCTGGTCGACACCAGCCAGCCGAGCAACTTCGACCGACGTTAGTTCGGCATCGAAAATTGTCAGCTCATCGACTTGCCCGTTGCGGAAACCATTGTCGCGGAACCGGTACCCAACTTGTAGGCGAATGTCGGTGTCGCTTGGCGAATAGCGAACCGTGCGATCGAGTGAATCGGCTAGAGTTTCGGTTTCGACACGTTGACCATTGACATAAATCACCAACCCCGACGCCTGACTCGATCCGTCGTACGTGATCGTCACATGCGACCACTCGTCGACGCGAAGCGGTTGTTCCGCACCGACGGCAATGGCGTTTCCCGGCCAAAAGTGAACGAGCGCCGCTTCGGGGCACCCATCTCTAAGCACCAGCTGGTAACCCCGACCCGCCGCATCGAGCCACGCTTTCGAGCGGTGCAAGACCACCGCTCGGTCAGCCACCTCGCCCGGCTTGATCCACAAGGCGATTGTAAACTTGTCGTGTTGATCGAAGGCCAACGGGACCTTCGTTTCGACGCCGTTTTCGCCATCGAGTGCCAGCGAGCGACCATGCTTGCCGACAACCGTTTCGGGTTGGCCAACAGTCGCGAGAGCATCGTCGGGCTTATCGAAAGTGTAAGCCGCCAATGGTTCGAGTGGCTCAAACTCACGCGATTGCCAATCGTCGTACCAAGCGTCGAACTCGGCCGCGCTGGTCGCGATGGCTCGTTGCAACTTGGCTTCGTTCTCTTTGACGCGTTGATTCAGTCTTGCAAGCGCCGCTTCTTGAGATTTCGAAGGAAGCCACAACGTCGGCGGGGGACATGCTTCGGTGAAGTGCGAATACAGCCCCAATTCATCGATGTTGTTGAAGAACGCGAACAATCGATAGTAGTCTCGCTGAGGAATGGGATCGAACTTGTGGTCGTGACACCGCGCGCACTCCATCGTTAGACCGAGCATCGATGCGGCGAACGTGTTCGTGCGATCGGCCACCCCGGCTGTGCGAAACTCCTCGGGAACGCTGCCCCCTTCGTTGGTTTGACGATGGAGACGATTAAAGTTCGTCGCAAGCACTTGATCTCGCGTTGCGGCGGGCAGCAAGTCGCCGGCAATCTGCCACGTCAAGAATTCGCTGTAAGGCAGATTTTCGTTGAACGCCCTGACGACCCAATCGCGATAAGGCCACACGCGGCGAAACTTGTCGTTTTGATAGCCGTAGGTGTCGGCATAGCGGGCCAAATCGAGCCAGTCGCTCGCCATCCGTTCGCCGAAACGAGGCGACGCCAACAAACGATCAACGACCGTTTCGAGCGCAAGCGATGAATCGTCGGTCGTGAACGCGACGATTTCTTCAGGTGTGGGGGGCAATCCCGTGAGATCGATTGTCAAGCGACGAATGAGCTCCGAGCGGTTGGCTTCGGCGGCGAATGTCCGCCCACGATCGGCCAGCTTGGCAGCAACGAAGCGATCAATCGAGGTCGCATCACTCGATTCGTGAGTCGTGGCCCGCTGTGGCGGTACGAAAGCCCAATGGTCGGTCCAGGGTGCCCCGGCTGCAATCCATTGCTTAAGCAGCGCTCGGTCGGCATCCGAAAGCGGGCGAGTTGATTCGGGGGGTGGCATCCGCATCGCGTCGTCTTCACTGCTCACTCGTTGCCAAAGCTCGCTCGCGCCGAGATCGCCCGCCACGACAATCACTCGCTCAGGATCGTTCGTCGATGGTGCCAGGTGATGCTCGCGTTGGTCGAGCCGGAGTCCGGCAGCTCGCGACGAAGCGTCGGGACCGTGGCAAGCGAAGCACTTATCGGAAAGCAACGCCCGCGCTCGGCTGGCGATTTCGCGTTCATCCGCCACAACGGTCGAGAATGCCGACACGACAAGCACCAGCGACAGAAATGGGGCCTTGGCAAAAACTGCCGGCGGAACTTCAGTTCGCAACATGCCAATTTTCTCGTCGCTAATGCACTCAGACTCGGCTTGATTCTAGCCATTGCTCGGTCGGCGATCAAGCGAATCGACAAAATCTACTATTTCGAGCGTGAACCTTGGACACTCGGCTAGCGGCTGCTCGGATTCAATTAAGCAAAGTCGAAAACGTGAAACAGTCTTTCACAAAACAAGCCCCGACGATTCCACTTGAACTGCGTACCAAGACAATTTGAATTGCGTACCACGACAAGCCCACGATGCGAAAATAGCCCCGTGCAAACTGCTCGGGGCTATCGAAAAAAAACTTGCTTGCTCACTGACAAGAACTACTTCGCAGCCGCGTAGCGCTCGCCGACAGCATTCCAGTCGACGACGTTCCAAAAAGCCGTAATGTAATCGGGGCGACGATTTTGGTAGTGCAGATAGTAAGCATGTTCCCAGACGTCGAGGCCCAGAATTGGGGTGCGACCTTCCATGTAAGGATTGTCTTGGTTGGGAGTGCTTTCGACTTTAAGCTTGCCGCCGTCGACGCTCAGCCAGGCCCAACCGCTGCCGAATCGTGTGGCGGCTGCATCGGTGAAGACCGTTTTAAATTTGTCGAACCCACCCAGTTCAGAGTCGATTGCTTTGGCCAACTCACCCGTTGGCGAACCGCCACCCTTGGAGCTCATCACGGTCCAGAACAACGAATGGTTAGCATGGCCACCACCGTTGTTGCGCACGGCACCGCGAATCTCTTCGGGGACGCTCGACAGATTAGCACAAAGGTCTTCGATTGAATGCTCGGGCAGACCCTTGCCTTCGAGCGCCGCATTGAGCTTCGCTACGTAGGCTGCGTGGTGCTTATCGTGATGGATTTCCATTGTCTTGGCATCGATGTGTGGCTCGAGGGCATCGAACGCATAGGTCAAATCGGGCACTGTGTAGGCCATCGTAGAGTCTCCTGAATTCGGCGAAGTTATTTCGTTCACATCAGCTTGCGTTAAGCAAGCGATGTGCCAATCAGTAGATTCTAGGCCATGACGCCCCTATCGACAGGGGGCCGATTCGCGGGCGACCAAACTGCCATTGAAGCGAGCAATTACTCGGGAAGTCTTGGCAGCGAGGCCATTAGCTTCGTGAGTTGCTGTCGCTGGGCGTCGAGCGCGGCGAGTTGCGTGCGGATCGAAACTAACATTTCGTTGGCTGTCGACGAAACGCTGGTGTCCACAACGTCGAGGCGGAGTGCAAGATCGTCGAACTCGGCAAACGCCGCGTCGAGCGTAGTAGGCGAGTGGCGTGGCAGTTGCGACTTTCGTGAAGAAGTCGAACGAACAGTGATGGGTTGCCAGCTATTCATGGTCTTGCGGTATTGCTTGAGCGAGTTCGAAGCGTGGTTACTTAGCGGTAGTTGCGTCGGTCGGTTCGGTCACTTCACGGGCCATGAGGTAACTCTTGAGGCTACCGAGCAGCAAGCGAGCACGCTCGGCGACGGTGCCGCTGCGACGGTCGCGGTCACGGCGGGGTCGGATGTTTATCTCGGCGAGTGTTTCGACGTATTTACCGGCCGCGAGACCTGACGTGTTGGTGCGTTCAGTTCGATGTTGGACAAACTTGACTTCGACGAAAAACGGCACGGCTTTTTCTTTGCGATTACCAATTGTGGGAGAGTCGGGCAGCTCGAGTCGCACTTGGTCGTCGGTGACTCGCACGATCTTTGCAGCGTGGTCGGAGATGAAGCCTTGCAGCTTCTGAATCGCCAAGTCGACCGGAACATTGGTCGAGAGAGTTGTCTCGATGAGTGTGCGGTTAGAGCCTTTGTTCCAGGAGAACCAGCTTTTCTTCACGGGGTCATCGACCATGCCTTCTCCGAGTTGTACGACTTGGTTACGGCCTTGTTCCTTGGCTTCGAGCAGCGCGCGGTCCGACCGACGCAACATGGTTTCGGGTTTGTCGCCGGCTTGCAGTTCGGCGACGCCAAAGCTGGCGGTGAACGAATGGTTGTTGATTGCCGCGTGCGTCATCTCGGCCAGTCGCTTGCGAATCTGCTCGGCCCGGGCGACGGCGGTGGCGATGTCGCAGTCGGCACACAACACGGCGAACTCTTCGCCACCATAGCGAGCGACCAAGTCACCCGATCGACACATCGACTTGAGCAGCGTCGCGAACGAAATGATAGCCTCATCGCCGGCTTGATGGCCGTGGGTGTCATTGATGCCTTTGAAGTGATCGATGTCACACATGATGAGGCTGCAAGGTAACCCGGTTTCTTGGTGGGCATCGATAAACAGCTCGAGCACACGATCAAATTCGGCCCGGTTGGCAACTTGCGTCATAGGGTCGCGCGTCATCTCGGCGTGCAGCGACTGACAACGCTCTTCGAGCGAGACCTCGCTCGATGCGTCTTGCAAGAGCAGCGTGGCGCCGAGCCGAATCCCGCGCTCGTCCGCGATCGGCATCGTTTGCAAGTCGACTTTAATGCGGCGACCACTGCGACCAATCAACTCGACTCGCCGGAAAACGGGCGACCCGGTACGAATCGTATGAGCACCGGGGCACTCTGTGTCGTCGAGCAGATTGCCATCGATATCGGACATTTGCAACAAACTTGGCGCCCATTGCCGACCGATGGCAGCACCGGGGGCGACGCCGGTGAGTCGTTCGCAACCATTGTTCCACTGTGTGATGCGGCTCTGGGCGTCGATAAACACGACGCCATGGTGCATGTTGACGACGAACGTATGTTCAAACAGTTCTTCGATGGCACTCTTGCTGCTCGCTTTTACCGGTCGCGACTGCCACGCGCCATCTTGCGAATTCTTGAGTCCTTCGAGCCAACGACTGGCGACACCTCGATCGACTAGCGTCTGTTGTTTGTTAACGAGAGCGGCGAACTGTTCGACGAGCGCGGGGTCGAACTGCCCGCCAGCACACTTGAACAGTTCGGCCAGCGCGCGTTCGCGCGACAAAGCGCGACGCCAAACGTGATGAGTCGTCATTGAGTCCCAGGCATCGAGAATGGCCAGCATTCTCGCCGCTAGGGGAATCTGTTCGCCGGCGAGTGGAAGCCCGGCTTCGGAGCCGTCGAATCGTGCGGCGGCCGTGACTATGGTGTCGATCACTTCGACCGGCGCACCGGCCCCAGTGAGGATTTCGGTCGCCATTCGGCGATGCTGATTCATCGTCTCGATTTCAGCGTCGTCGAGTCGACCCGGTTTGAGCAGAATGCTGTCGGCAACTCCCAGCTTGCCGACGTCGTGCAGCAGAGCGGCGACTTCGAGCAGGTCGCGATCTTTGGGATTTAGCTCACGATGAGCCGCCCAACCGCTGGCCGCGATCGCGACGCGAAGCGAGTGAGCCGCTGTGCCACCATGTTTTATGCGGAGCGCGATGAAAAGACCGGCGGCGGGACCGAGTCGGCCTTTCACTAGTTGATTTTCGTACCGCGACTCGTTGTCGGTTGGGGCAATGGGATGTCCGTCTTCGCGGGCCGCACTTCGCAACTCGCCCAGCGGTAAAGCAAAGTCGCTAACCGTATGAGCGGTTGCGTTATCCGTCGTCGGAAAAGTGTCAATCACGTCGAATCACCAGAATCGCGGGACGTTTTATTGCGTTGCCAACGGCGGAAGCCGACCCCAAAAGTTAGGTCGCGGTCACCGTTAGGGCAAAACAATCGGCCACAATCGCCGCGAATCGGGTGTCGACCGCAACGTTCACTTGTTGCGCGACCAGTCACCAGCGGCAAAACCGCTCCAAAACGAACCGCTGCGACGCATCCCCGAGACTAGCCCCTCGCCGAGGCCAGCCGTCCAAGAAAAGGCGTGCTGACTCGACCGCTCCGCAGCGACATTAGCCAACATTCGCGGGCGACACGCCGAACCAATAACGCTATACTCCCATTCTGGTTCCGCCACAGGAGCCGCGTGACAGTGAAAACGCATACGACGAGACGGCTGCTCGGCCGAATCACTGAACGCTCAAGCACATAAGCCAGATACCAGGAGCAGAAAAATGGGCGACCGTGGAAGCAAAGACAAAGGAAAAAAAGAACCACTCAAGAAGCCGCTCTTGACACCGAAGGAGAAGCGCAAGCAAAAGCAACTCAAGAAGGGGAAGTAGGATGTGCGGGGGACAACGGAACTTTGCCGCAGGCTCGATGATCCCTTGGATGTTCGAACGCGATTGCCGAATCGCCCGTCAACTTGTGCGCGAGACTCGCTCGAGAAGGCTAAATCATGGCTGATTTTCTCGCCAGTAATAGGGCTACGAAGTTGGCTGATCCATGTCCTTGATCGAAAGTTGTGTGTGGCGGCTGAAGTCACTCTTGATGTTCTGAGAATCTGCCTTCGACTTCGAGAAACTTGAGAAATCATCGCAACTGTAAAGAAAGTTGAGGCGAGCACCACATACGCTTTCGCTTCCCTCGCCTCATCCGACGCCAGAAGAGTGACGCGAATGAAGTTCCGGCTCAATGTCGCATCAGCGAGTTTTTTGTTGTCGCGGGGGGCAGATCTTACTTTTTTGTTTTTGGCCTTTTCGATTCTCTCGATGAAGCTGTGTCCGGCTGAGGTGACGTTGGGAGAACTTGGCGGTTTCATGGGACAGATTTTCGTACCAAGACAATCTCGAACCAAGCCACGTCGCCGTCCGATCTGTCGCAGATGACCGCCCGGCAGTATCCCGAATTCGTCGGCTAACAACGCTCATTCATCGCGCAAAGTTCGAATATTTCCGCAATAGTGCGACGGTAAACAGCGCTCTTGTCACATGACTCCTCGCCTCACCCCGGCAAACTCCCCCCAGCTTTCGCCCGTTTCGTAACACCAACTTAGTAACAGCAGTCTGATGATCGGGAGTGGAAACTGCCGAAGTCTCATTAGTAGGGAGCGGCTTCAGCGTGCCGCGACCTCACCAGCAAGACAATAAATCAGGACGCATGGCCAAACACCGGGGCGGGATGCCTCGGATTTGCGTTCGTAGCGAGGGAATGAGTTATGAGTGGTGCCGCATCGCGAGGCGACCGTCGTCGCCGCGTGCTCAATGACGAAGTGCTATCAGCCTCGCGTGAGTATGCCAACTACGATGGCAAAGAGGCCGAGGCGTCGCGCCCCGGTCGCCGTTTTGCACTCGCTCCGGGCGATTTGAGCGAGTCGCTTGTCACCAAGGTTTTCCCTCGATCACACTGGTTCACGGTCGCCGTAATTGCGATGCTCGCGCTTGCGGCGGGACTGCTCGTTGCGGCCGACTTTGGCAAGTTTGCGCTAGCTGAGTTGGTTGGCCAAGAAGTGTTGCCGCTCGTTGACGGTAGATCAAGTGAGTCGGCGGCAACTTGGTTCGTCGCCACGTTGTTATCGGCCAGCGCCCTTGTTTGCGCGTGTGTGCTGGTTGTCCGCTGCTGTCGATCCGATGACTTCAAGGGAAGCTACCGTTGCTGGACGCTAGCGAGCTTCGGCTGCATCGCATTGTCAGCACTTCATGTCACAAAGGTCCACCTGATCGCCGCCGCGATTGCCGTCAACCTGACCGGCTTCGCGTTGCTGGATGGTGCCCTCTGGTGGCTCGCACCGATCGCGATTGTCGGCGGGTGGATGGTGTGGCGGATGTTTCGCGAACTTTCGGAAAGCCGCGTCAGCATCAGCTTGTTCACGCTGGCGACAACCGCAGTGATTGCCGCGATCGCGATGAGTTTATCCGGCGTCGACGCGCTGCCCGCTTCGCTTGCAATGCTGCCAAGAGCGCTTGACGTGCTCGCCCCGGTACTCTTGCTCGCGAGTTTGTTGGCTTACACGCGGCACCTTGCTTCACAGGTGCTTGGCGGGGCAACGGTCAAACGGCTTAAAGTCGTCGCCGAGACGACGGGGAGGCAACCAAAGCAGTCGGCCAAAGCGGCAACGGCCAGCTCATCGAGCAGTACCGACCAAAAATCTGTCGCGGCAGAAATCAAACCGGTCACTGAAAAAGCAACCAATTCTGTCAAGTGGACTGACGGCAGCGACGGCAGCGACGGCGGCGAGCATGATGACGACGAATCGAGCGATTCGCGGAAGCTCTCGAAGGCCGACAAAAAGCGACTTCGCCGCGCACAACAGCAAAATCGCGCCGCGTAAACGACTTGGTGGGGTTAGCCGTTGCGTCGGCAGCAACTTAAGATGGGGCGACTTTCACTCCGCCACGATCAAGCCGCCATGTCTGTCCGCACTCGTTTCGCTCCTAGTCCGACCGGTTACCTGCACATCGGCGGCGTCCGCACGGCGCTCTTTAACTGGTTGTTTGCAAGAGGGCAGGGGGGGCAGTTCTTGCTGAGGATCGACGACACCGACGCCGGCCGCAATGTCGACGCGGCGCTACAACCGATCCTCGACGGCTTTCGCTGGCTCGGCATCGATTGGGACGAAGGGCCAGATGTTGGCGGTGACTGCGGACCCTATTTTCAGTCGCAGCGAGGCGAGCTTTATAACGCAGCGGTGCAGCAATTGCTCGACATCGGTGCCGCCTATCGCGACTTTGCCACGACCGAAGAAATCGCGGCCGAACGTGAGGCCGCCGAGAAAGCGGGGGCATCGTTTCGCTATAGTCGCCGCTGGCGAGCCGAAAGTGATGCTGACGCAGCTCGCTTCGCAGCCGAAGGCCGGCAAAGCGTCGTGCGGCTCGCCATGCCCGACGAAGGCGAAATTGTCATCGACGACTTGGTTCGCGGCCAAGTCAAGTTCGATTGGTCGCGCGAGCAAGATCTGGTCATTCAGCGTGCCGACGGGAGTCCGATTTACCATCTGGCGTCGGTTGTCGACGACCACGCGATGCACATCTCGCACGTCATACGTGCCGAAGAACACCTCTCGAACACGCCGCGACAGATATTCATCGCCCAACAACTTGGCTACGAGCTACCGAAATTCGCCCATTTGCCCTTCGTTGCCGAACCGGGCAGCAAGAACAAGCTCAGCAAGCGGAAGCTCGACAAGTATCTTAAGAATCGAGACTTCGCCGCCATCAACGACCATGGCCAGCAGATTGCGCAAAAGCTCGGGTTGAGCACCAGCGCCGAGACGTTTAATCCCGTGATCGTCGACTTCTACGAGCAGGTTGGCTATTTGCCAGAGGGACTGCTCAATTATTTGCTGCTACTCGGCTGGTCGCTCGACGACAGTACCGAGGATTTCACTCGGGCCGAGATGATCGAGAAATTCACAATCGAACGAGTGACCAAAGCGCCGGCCAGTTTTGATCCTAAGAAACTGATGGCGTTTCAAGATCGCACCATGCAACAGTTGCCAATCAAGCAAAAGGTGTCACGCTGTGTCGACTTTTTGCAGCAAGCGGGGTGGGTGGCGACGCCTCCGCCATGTGACATCGCGCGCTACGTGACGCAGGTGGTCGAAGCGATTGGCGATCGGCTAAAGGTGTTCGGCGACATTCTGGAGTTCGAAGAGTTCTTCGTTGCCGACGACGAGTTGGTCTACGACGAAAAGGCGTTCGAGAAGCGAATCGCGAAGCCCGAGCGAGCCATCGAGTTGCTCAGAGAGTATCGCGAATCGCTCGCCACTTGTGACGAGTTCGACGCCGCGTCGCTCGACAAACACCTACACGATTTTGTCGAGCAACGAAGGATTGGCATGGGCGACATCATTCACGCTCTACGGGTCGCCGTGACGGGGACGGCCCAGGGGTGCGGGATGTTCGAGACGCTGGCGATTCTGGGGCGCGATAGGTGTTTGCGGCGGATCGATAGGGTGTTAAATCTTGCCTAATAGCGTGGTGCGTCGGAAATGCTATAAGGCTTGCCTCGCCAACATTCTTATAACAAGACGCGATCATTCCTGCGGCAAGATATCGCTATCACGAATGCTACCACGAGTAATGCAGCGCTCGTGGGTTCTGGAACGGCATTTGTCGGTTCGATTAATTCGGCGTTGACAACCGTGCCAAAATTTCGACGCCAGAGGAGGTAGTCATTCTGATCGACCACGCCGTCCCGATTCCCATCGGCGGCAATTCCGTCGCCCGTGAGGCCAAGATTATCGCGCCAAACCGTGTAGTCGGCCGCGTCGACGAAGCCGTCGCCATTGAAGTCGGCGAAGAGAGCCGGGTTGGTGACGCTGAGGAAATTCATCATCAAGTCGTCGCTGTCGAGAATATAGTTGTAGAAGGTAAACTTGGCGATATCACCCCGCAGGCCAGCTCCGAGAAACGGCATGTCGCCCGATCCACTTGCTCCGCCAACTTGACTGCTCGCGGCCGATCCGAGTTTGGCGTTTTCCACTCCCTGGTAGAAACGATCCCAGCGAATTGAGTTCTCGTCACCTGTTAGTCCGAGTTCCTGTCCGGCCAACTGTCCGTTAACGAAAATACTGGCACTCCGGCTGCTAGCGGAATCATCGAACACTAGGGCAATCTGAGCGAATTCCGATGTCAGGTCGGCGAACGCCGCAAGGTCGGTCGTCAGCACCAGCGAATTCCCAGTATTTCCCACGAGTCGCAGACGGCCGTCCGTAAAGGTGCCATCGCCATCAACATCGCCAATGGTAAACGAAAGCCCGCTTGTCGTAACTCCCGATTCGAAGACCATGTGCGAATCATCTACGTCGTCGAGGCGCACCCAGAATTCGAACGTGACCGACCGGTCGAAGTCGGGTGTGCCCGTTGGATACCGAGTATTGGAGAGACGGGCATACCCATCACTTACGAAAAACGACTGACGATTCGCCGCATCATTTCCATCGAAGCTAAGGGCTTGTGATGGAAGTTCGGAATAGCTTGAATTCGTGTCGGTGAAATCAGGGCCACCGGTGATGTCCCAGCTTTCGCGCTGTTTCTCGTTGACATCGCTCACCGACCGCCAAGTATAACTGTTGCCTCGAATCGACTGGGTCGCCCACTCAATCTTGGTTGGTGCAGCAACGTTATAGGGAAGCGAGACGTCGGCGGCTTGAATCCAATTGTCCAGCAATTGAATCATTTCTGCTGTTACATCGGGATATTGCGCAGTCACATCAATGTTTGTACCGAATCCTTCGACTTCCTGTTGCGAATTGGCAAAATCAAATAGCAGGTTTTGATCGGGGTTCCCATTCTCACCGAAAATCCTCAGCAATTTGTAATCGCCCTGACGAACCGCAGCCATAGGGCGGGTGCGATATGCGGGACCAGAAGCGATGTTTGACGGTGAAAGAAAGTAGATGGCCCCGTTTTCCGCGTAGGTCCGCTCAAGATAAGGCATCCCGTCGGGGAGTTCACCGCCATTGAAGATGACGGGCGACAGGTCGGCACCTTCGACTCCTTCTGGGAGAGGCGATGTGTTGCCAGCAAGTGCGCTAATCGTGGAATAGATATCGACCGTTGTGGTTAGCACGTCGGACACCGAGTTGGCTTCAATTCCGGGACCACTAATGATAAATGGAGTGCGTATGCCTCCGTCGAAGATCGACTTTTTGCCGCCGGTAAGCGGATGATTTCTGCTAACGTTGTTAACAGCCCCATTGTCCGACGCGTAAATAATGTACGTGTTATCGGCAATTCCTAACGAGTCGAGTCGATCGAGAACCGTCCCGATGCTGTTGTCGAGGTCTTCGGTGTAAGCCGCGTAGGTCGCATTATTGTGATAGGTACCAGGCGGGAGAGCCTGATACTTGGCAAGACTTTCGGGACTCGCGAGGTAGGGGTCGTGAACGGCGATGTGGGAAAGTTCAAGGAAGAAAGGTTTGTCATTCGCTACGCTGTTTTCGATAAAGCCAATTGCGGCCGCCGACTTGGCATGAACGCTTCGTGGATCGCTCGCTCCACCGCCGTTTGCTTCTGTCCAGTAGTCGAACCCAACATCCGAAGGACTAGCACCAGCAATGTGCCATTTGCCGATCAGCGCTGTATCGTAACTAGAATCGGCATCCTTAACTCTCTGTGCGATGCCGACAGATCGGCTCGCATCGAGCGGCAGCGTTTGCGGTGGTGTAAGGGGATGGCCACCAAAGCCACGAATGCTACCGTCATAGTAAATATCGTTATACTGAAGCTGCCATGGACTTTTGCCAGTTACCAGGGCGGCACGCGTAGGGGAACAAACCGCCGCTGCCGAGTAGGCATTGCTGAATCGCATTCCTTGGGCCGCTAGTCGTTCAAGATTCGCTGTTTGGTAAAAGTCACTCCTAGACCCAGGAATATCTGGGTCAAACTGGACCGAGGTACCGTTCCAACTTTGATCATCAATGAGAATCAGTAGAATATTGGGCCGATCAGTCGACGCGAATGCCAACTGCACGACGGCGGAAGTGAGTAACGCAGTTGTTGACAAAATTACTGAAAATCGATTTTTCATTTTGGCTGTCGAACGGTTTGAGGTCGCAAAAGTTAAAACTGGGACGAGGAGTGCGCACCCGTTGGAGAGTTCCAATAGCTTAGGCAGAAAGTTCAATTCTTACTAGCTTGGGGATCGAAAGTGGACAGAATTTCGCCTTCGACGTGCGTCAGAAACTTGACAAAATCGCGATGTAACGCGAAGCGTATGGCGTTATGACAACGATTCTACGCATTTTTCGTAAATCAACAACTCTTCCCTTATTGCGATTGCTTGTTGTGGTTATCCTACACCGGCGGCTAAATCGCCCCAATCACCGCGTCGGTGTAAGTATCGGTACTGGCACTCCCCCCCAGGTCACCGGTCACGCTTTGCCCAGCGGCAATCACGCTGCGGACGGCGTTTTCGACCCGATCGGCCGCGTTGAGCTCGCCCAGATAGCGCAGCATCAGCACGCCGCTAAGGATCAATGCGGTGGGATTGGCGAGCCCCTTGCCAGCGATGTCGGGAGCGGTGCCGTGGACGGCTTCGAACACCGCGTCGCTTGCGCCGACATTGGCACTGGGGGTCACACCAAGTCCACCAACCAGCCCGCTGGTGAGGTCAGAAAGAATGTCGCCGAACAGGTTTTCCATCACGAGCATGTCGAACTGGTGGGGATCGATTACCAGTTTCATTGCTGCGGCGTCGACAATACAGTCGTCTGAGGCAATGTCGGGGTATTCGCTGGCAACGCGGCGGAACGTGTCGAGAAACAACCCGTCGCTCAGTTTCAAGATGTTGGCTTTGTGAACGCAAGTCACCCGTCGCCGGCCTTGCCGCCGGGCCGTATCGAATGCGAACCGAGCAATTCGCTGCGAAGCATGTTCGGTGATGATTCTTAGGCTCTCGACCACACCAGGCACGACCGTGTGTTCCAGGCCACTGTAGAGCCCTTCGGTATTTTCGCGAACGACGATCAAGTCGACATCGCTGTACCGCGAATTTATGCCTTGCATCGACCGTGCGGGGCGAAAGTTAGCGTAGAGGCCCAATTTTTGTCGCAGCGCGACATTGATGCTGCGGAACCCGACACCGCTCGCCGTGGCCGTGGGGCCTTTGAGTGTCGCGTCGGTCGCCCGCACCGCGTCGAGCGTCGCCTGCGGCAACGGGTCGTGATAAGTCTCATAGGCTCCCAGCCCGGCTGCGTGTTCTTGCCAGTTGATTTCGAGTCCGGTGGCGTCGATGACTCGACGCGCGGCAGATACGACTTCGGGGCCAATTCCGTCGCCGGGGATGTAAACGATGTTGTACATAGTTGTCAGTTTTAAGTTTTCAGTAATTAATTTTAAGTTGTCAGTCGATTCTTGCGAGCCGTCGACGTTAGTCGGCGGAACCCTGCATCTTCATCAGGCTGTGCATCCTAATCAGGCCTTGCATCGAGCGGGACCGTCAGCGCCGAGGCTCCCCCAGCGGTCACGCTGATGGCTAAGAATCCATCGCTGTCGGGCAATTCGTCGAAAATCGGCGCGAGATACGGAAACATCTTCGGAATCTCGCGACGCGCCTCTGAGAGAGCAATCGCTTGAGCATAGACGGCCGTATCGGCGTCTTCGCCCCAGTTGGCCAGGGCATCGTCGACTGCTTCGTTGCCTAGCCACGCGCGGGCGATGCGTCCGCCGATCTCGTCGGCACAGTCGAGCAGCACGATCACAGGTCGCTTTTCAGAGCCTTCCATCGCTTCGTCATAGGTCTCAAACAGCAAAGGAAGACTGGTTTCACAGAGCCATTGCTGGAGTTCAAGCGGGTCTTCAGATGGGTCGTTCGCCATAAGAAAGTCGTTCTACGCTCGCCGAGAGCGTGGATGGGGCAGCGTTAATTTCGGGTTCGTCCACCTTCAGGGCGATGGTTACGACATGGTGAGCAGACTTGCTCGTAGCGCAAAAAACAAGACTCGGCCCAATACTGTTCGGCACAAGAATTGCGCCACGCCATTGAGGCAATATACACAGTTTAAGTGGAGTTGCGCCCTGTGAGTTGATCGCGCATAATTGGCGGCATGGGCGCGAAAGCTAAACCAAAAATCAAAGAATCGGACGT